>MNZY01000193.1 GCA_001873845.1 Candidatus Altarchaeum sp. CG2_30_32_3053
CCTCAATATTCTCCACTTTTAAAGTGGTTCTATTTACAAAATCAAGCTTTTTCATTTTGATTACTTACATAATAATATATATTAGATATATATCATTAAATAAATAAAACTTTTGAACGACAAGAAACTTATTTTAAAAAACAGAAGGATTTTTATAAGAAGAGTTGCATTCTCTTACAACTTGTTGAATGTGTTTTTTTTGCCGGGTCTTGGAACAGCATTACATGGAGAAAAAAGGAGAGGAAAAATATAAATAGCAGGTATTTTTATCGCTACGCTCTTCGTAATTATCGCACTTGTATTTCCTGCTATTGAGTACAAATTTATGATAGTATTTGTTTTCATAGCGAATTTGATTGTATTTTTGATGTGGATTTGGGGATTACTTAACGGGATTGCTTTTGTGCAGAAAAGGGAATTTTATGTTTTTAAGAACTTAAAGTAAGTTTTTAAGCAATGTGTGGAATTAAATTTTTTTATCTTTTTTCTTTATTGTTAATTTTTTTCCCGCCTTTTTTGGGCAACATAAATTTTGCGAATTATCAATGATTTATAATTTTCCAAGAATCTCCAAAAATTCCTTATCCTCCTTTAATAATTTATCTATCATCTTCTCTGATTCTTCTCTCGGAACTTTTTGTTTTCATCTTAATTTTTTATCACAGTTTAAATTTTTTCCCTGCCTTTCTTTGAGGTCACAACATAAATTTCTGTATTATCCGCATCCAAATATTTCTTTGCCGATTTTCCTAAATTTATCATTTTTTCATAAGAATATGGCATTATGTTTTGAAATTTCTTATCAAGTGTTCTCTCTGCCCTAAACTCATTTAGAGTATATATGGAAAATTTATACTTATTTACTATCTTTGATATTTCAATAATTTCATTTTCATCAATCAGTGTTGGAACAACCGTTGTTCTTGCTTCCTTATTTCCACTCCAGTTTGCCAGAATTTTACATGTTCGCTTAACTTTTTCAACAACATTTTCCCAGTCGGATTTTCCTGCTGTAATTCCGTATTTTTCATTGAATGGGGCTTTAATATCAATACTAATAAAATCAAGCAAAGGTAGAAATTTTTGCAGGATTTCCGGATAAAATCCGTTATGGTCAATTTTCAGCAACAGATTTGTCTCGTTCTTTATTCGCCGACATAATTCAAAGGTCTCTTTTTGTATTAATGGCTCTCCGCCTGTAACCGTTACGCTGTCAATGATGAAAATTTCCTTTAAATTTTTTATTATTTCAGAAATTTCTGTCTCTCTGCAAACTTCGGAATTCGCAAGTGCGACATCGGCATTCTGGCACCAGGGACATCTGTATGGACATCCGCAAAGATATATTACAGCACAGATATGCCCGGGAAAATCAAGAGAAGAATAATCTATAATTCCTGCAATCATTATTTTTGACATTTTTGAGATGTTTTTTAATTATGTTTTAATGAGACCTGAGTTTCCCACCCCAGCGTAAAAGTTTGGGCGTAATTTTTAAATCCCAAAGATTTAAAAAGATACGAACGAAGTGAGCGTATTTTTGTTGTTAAGTATAATTAATTTTGTAAATTTTTAAAATTACCCGTAAATTTTTTGATGGTGGGAAAGATGGAATTTACTGAGATGTTTTTTAATTATATTTTACTGAGATGTTTTTTAATTATATT
>MNZY01000155.1 GCA_001873845.1 Candidatus Altarchaeum sp. CG2_30_32_3053
TATTTATGAAAAATTTAATATAAAAGAGGTGGCTCATTAGTCTAAGTACAGCGGTAGCTTTTAAAAAAGCTCCATAAGATTTATATAGGTGTAGCCACCACTTATACACAGATTATTACACAAGAATACGATCTACTTTGTAGGTAGGTTATTATAGCAGTCTAATTAAACCAATGGCCTACCTCTATTTGGCACTCAACCAAATCAATTCTAAAACAAAATTTTAAGTATGTCTGCTGCCATCAGCGGATGCCTTACAAATTCAGCGGTTAAATTTTTTAGGAGTTTTGATGCCATATCCATATCTGCTGAATAACATACCTGTTTATGTTTATTCGCAAGCATCAGCATGTCATCGTGTTTCTTATACTTCCGGTTTAAAATTTTCCTTATTGTCAGATGCAGATAAAGTTCACTTCCGATTTCTTTTCTCCATCCGTTTTCATAATTTTTATCTGTCAGATGTTTTGCTGCCAGACACCCCATTATAACGCCTCCTCCTGTTGTTGCCTTAACATGTGCTGCCGCATCACCAACCAGCCGTAAATTTAAACCGCTAAACTTATATTCGGTTTTAAATTTTGGTGCATACATCGGAATTAAACCCGCCTGCTTTGTTAAAATTTCTCCGACTTTCCTATGCTGCTTTAAATTTTTAATAAAATTTTCCAGTTCGTCTCTGACATTTCTATAACATGCAATTCCAACCCTCGCATAATCCCCAACAGGAACAACCCACGCAAAGAAGTCCTTTGTCAGATGCAATTCAACCATGTCGCTTTCGCATTCGACAGAAATTTCATACTGCAATGCACTTAAAAATTCCGGAACCGTTAAATTTAATTTCCTGTGCAGTTTATAATTTGCTCCTGTTGCCATGACTAAATTTTTTGCATTGAACTCACTGCTTTTTGTTTTGACTGTCCAGTTTTCTCCGGCATTGATGTCCATTGCTTTTTCATTAATAAACCGGACACCGCTGTCAATCGCAGAGTTGAGAAGATAACTGTCAAACACCTTCCTGTCTATAACATATGCCTTTACATCATTTGTTCTGATTTCAAAGGATGTGTTCCGGGAGAAAAATTTTGCACCCCTGACCTTATTAAGGATAAATTTGTCAGGGTTTACATTAATCCGCTTAAATCCACTCCTGCTTATCAGGCCCGCACAATGAACCGGCTGATTTTCGTTTTTATGTTCTTCAATAAGGGTAACCTCTGTAACATCATTATCGTTAGTCCTTGCCAAAAATTTTGCTCCGTAAGCACCTATAACGCCTCCGATTATTATAATTTTATGCTCATGCATTTTTTAGAAATTTCTTAAATTTTTTGGCTTCTTCCATTATGTTTTGCATTTTAAAATATTTAAAAACCAAATAAAAAATTACAAAGGTTCTCTTTTTAAAATTAATAAATTACTCTACTTAACAACTTTTTACAAAGGAGTTAACGCAATATAATTATAAAATCACAAATAAATCTGTATTTCTAATGAAATATTCGGCCACTCTAAAAACAAAGAGTAAAATTTAATTTTTGCAAAATTGAATACAAACTGATCAACTCACGAACAAAAAGTTGTCATCTATAGTAAATTATGTTATTATATATTATAAATTAGTTACGGATTATTAATAATCCAAAAACAAGCATAAAACGGATTCCTT
>MNZY01000136.1 GCA_001873845.1 Candidatus Altarchaeum sp. CG2_30_32_3053
ATCATTAAATAAATAAAACTTTTGAACGACAAGAAACTTATTTTAAAAAACAGAAGGATTTTTATAAGAAGAGTTGCATTCTCTTACAACTTGTTGAGTGTCAAATAAAGGGGAACATAAATTTATACTAACTACTCAGAAGGTAGGAAATTTACCTCTGAAAATTTCAAAAAAATATGATTTCAAAATTTATGAAATTTTAAAATACACGAACGAAGTGAGTGGAACGAAGTGATCGTAAAAATCAAAAATTTACCAGTAATTTTCAAAATGAAATTTTGAAATACTGAAACCTTCGGTTTCAATCTTTAAAAAATCTTTGAGATTTTTAATCTTACAAAATGTTCTGAACATTTTGAAAATACACAAACGAAGTGAGCGTATTTTTTAGTGTGGCTGAGTATTTACGTTCAAAACTTAATTAATTAGTGTCTATCTATAAACTCGTAATTTTACTGAAAATCTGTAAGATTTTCAATCTTTAAAAATCTGTAAGATTTTTAAATTGTCAAAAACATAATAATTTACATTGAAAAAGTTAAAATTTTTTCAAAATTTTATACTTTGTAGATGGACACTAATTACGTCAAAAAAAGTGTTCCCTTTTATATGACACATAACATTTAATACTTTAATAATTCAGTTGCTTTATTTGTTGCAGTAATATTTAAATTTTAACCCAAATTTCCCACACTCAATGTAAAAAATTTGTCATACGAGTAATTAAGAACCAACAAAAATAGGGAAAATGGCTCATAAAGCTTCGAAAAGAAATATAAAAATTTATAAACACGCTAAAAGTTCATAACACTAAAAATGAAAATAAACAAAATGAAAATCGAAGCGGATAAAATCAAACGAAGAGAAATTTTGACCGAACTGAGAAATTTTCACAAAAAAGACATCCTTTTTTCAGGCGGAAAAGTCCTTTCATCTATGTGCACGAAACCGCTTAAAATTGCAGAAGAAGCACAAAAAATTTTTAAAGAAACAAATTTAGGAGACAAACGGATAAGTGAAGGGGCAACTGAAATAGAAAAGATATGTATTAGACAGGTTGGAAAATTTTTAAATTTACATAATCCTTATGGATTTATCACTTCCGGGGGAACAGAATCAAACATACTAGCAATTATGGAAGCAAGGGCAGGAAGAACAGAGAAAAATAATGGAAGAATGGCTGAAAATGCAAAAGAGGAAATTATCGTTCCCGAAACATGTCATTTTTCATTTGATAAAATTTCGTTTTTAATGGGCATTGATGTCAGGAAAGCCAGCGCTGATAAAAATTTTTGTGTTGATTTGGATGCTGTAAAGGGTCTGATAAATAAGAACACAATCGCCGTCGTTGGGATTGCCGGAAACACGGAATACGGAAGCGTTGATGATATTGAAGGGTTGGCACAAATTTGCAGGGCAGAAAAAATTTATTTACATGTTGATGCTGCCTTTGGTGGCTTTGTAATTCCGTTTTTGAAAAAGTTAAAATACAATGTCAGAAATTTTGACTTCGGCATAGAAGGCGTTGATTCAATTGCGATTGACCCGCACAAAATGGGGATGAACATAATTCCGTCAGGTATGATTCTATTCAGAAAAGAACCGAAATTTTCCGTTGGTGTTTCGTATCTGGGGGGAAAGCATGAACGACTGCTTGGCACATCTCCCGCCGGCCCCGCTGCCGGCTGTTATGCGTGTTTAAAATTTTTGGGAGAAGATGGCTACATCAAAATAGTTAAGGAATGTATGGAAAATACGAAATACCTATCAGAAGGGCTAAAAAATCAGGGCACACAAATCTTAAATCCGGTGATGAACATATTAAATTTTAATATAAGAAAAGAAATTTATAACAGGTTGGTTGAAACCGGCTGGATAATATCAAAGACATCGACAGGATACGCAAGAATTGTTATTATGCCACACACAAAAAAGGCGCATATCAAAAAATTTTTAAATGACATCAAACAACTGATGGAAAATGCTAAAAATAAAAAAAGAGTCGTGGACTTATCTGATTGACCTTTACAATATTCAGATAAAAAAAGGAGAATATTCAGAAGGGCTGACGGTAAATTTATTTAAGCGGATAACCAAAAAAGAAAATATTTCAAATAATGATATTCAGCAGAAATTTTATAAATATGAACATCGGGGATATATAGCAAGAATAGAAAGGGCACATTTTATTATTACCGATAAAGGTAAAAAAATGGCCGAAGAAATTTTAAAGGCACAGACAAAGTTAATAGACTATAAAAAATAAAAGCGAAATTACCCACAATAATTATGTGCCCTCTTGTGTTTGTATGGCAAGGTTTGACGTTTTCGTTTTCCATGCCAACAGCTTGGGGACAGTTTCTAAAATTTAATGAACCAAGTGAATTTGCAAGAGGGACAATTTAAATCTAAAATTTAATGAAAATTTTAAAGCAATCTGTTAACAACCCCTTCAACATCCTCAATATTTGCCCTTCCCTTAAATTTTCCCATTATCATTCCCTTAAATTTTCCTCTGTTCGTTACTATACTTTTATCTTTTGCCATAATCTCAGTCGCAATGTTTAAAATTTCAGTTCTCGTTGCCAGTCCCAAATTTCTCTCTTTAATTACATCGTTAATCTCTTTGCCTTCTTTCTTTGCATAATAAAAAATTTCCGAAACCGACGAATGCGAAATCTGCCCTTTCTCAATATGTCTTATCACTTCTTCACACAACCCTGAATTTTCTTCCATATCAAAGATAGTTTGATACCCCTTCTTTATTTCCTTCGGAGTGGAGAGCAAAATACCGGCAATTAATGACGGCTTGACTTTGTATTTTTCAGCAAATTTGTCAAATATATTGGAAATTTTTGAATGTATCAGCTGATTTGCTAGTTCTTTTCCGACAATGGAGGCATATCGTTCTGACTTTGAATCAATTGATTCTGGCAAATTTTCCCTTACTTTTTCAATAAATTTCTCATCTGTTTCAATCAGACAGACATCTGTTTCAGGATACATTCTTGACGCACCAGGCAAAGGTCTCATATAATAGGTCTCTTCTTCTGTTGCTTTTCTCGTTTCCTCCGGAACTTCATACAGCGCCATTTTCGCTCTTTCCACCGCAATTTTTAGTCCTCTCAGGACATCTTCTTTATCGCCAGATATGAGTATAAATGCATCGTTTTTATCGCAATTTAAAATTTTTCTGATTCCGCTGATTTCATCCTTGATTATTCCGTAATTCGGTAATTCGTCGGAATGAAAAAGCCCCTTTAATTTTGTGCCTATTTTAACATACTGGGAAATTTCCTTTCCGAGGCGTGGCTCCTTGCTCTTACTGATGCCGCAAAATTTATTCCCGAGTAATCCGGAAAAATTTTTTAATTTAACTCCGTAGCAAACTTCGCCCTTCCCAATTGCCTCCCTCACGATTTGACATTGCGTATTTTTAAAATTTTCGCACAAATCAATAAAATTTTCTTCCAATTGCTCTGATTTTATGCCTCTTGCATTAAGTTCTTCCCTGACAGCAATAAGGACTTCCTGCCTCTTAATCTCATAGTCCAAAATTTTCGGAATTAAATTTAACTCCTGGCATCCCTTAATTTCAACCCTGGCCCCGCCTTCTATGGAAACATTGACATCCTGCCTTATTGTTCCGATACCTCTTTTAACTTCAAGTGTCCGCAAAATTGTGCCTATTTTTTCAGCAGTTTCTTTCGCGTGCTGTGGATTTAAAATTGATGCATCAGTTGTGATTTCTATTAACGGAACTCCGAGCCGGTCAACTCTGTAAATGAGCTCGTTTTCGTTCTCTGAAATTTTTCTTGCTGCATCTTCCTCAATACATACAGATGTTATTGCTATATTTCCAAGTGAGGTTGAAATTTTCCCGTCATAGCCAACCAATGCCGTTCTCTGAAATCCCGATGTATTTGAACCGTCAATAACCGTCTTCCTCATAACCTGAATATTATCAGCAATATTTGCCTTAACTAACAGGCAAAATTTTAACACTGTTGTCAGTGCTTCTTCATTTATATTATGCGGCGGCTCTTCATCAAGTTCAACTAAACAGTTTGTATCATTATATGCCTGATAAACAATTTCCCTGTTTTTTAAAACCTCCTGTATTGCTGCTCTGTCTATCTCTCCTGTCTCTCCAGCAACCGCCCGCATCCTTCTTCGCACAATAATTTGAGGGTCATCTTCTCTCAATACAGAAGTACAACTGCAAAATAATTTGTGCGTATCAAGCTGCTGATGAATTTCAATCCCGCATTTAAAACCGAGTGGCATTTTTGGATAAATATTTAGTGTAAATTTGGTGTAAATTTGGTGTAAATTCAGTGTAAATTCAGTGTAAATTCAGTGTAAATTCAGGATAAAAATAAGGATAAAAATAATGTAAAAAAGAGGTGCTGACCCACCAAAATTGGGATAATTATGTATTTGTTTTTTTTACTAATATTTTTATAAGTTATAGGGCTTACGCAGATTATTTTGTAAATGAACATAAAAAGTCAAGAATTCATATCTGCATTGCGTAAGTTCTGTAATGTTTAAAATTAAATTTATAATATCTAATTTTAATTTTTAAGCAGATTTTTAAAAGATCTCTCACAAAACAATTATCCCAACTTAAAGAGATAAGCACTCTGTTTAAATCTAAATTTAATTTAACAAATTTTAACCAACGAATTTAAAATGAATGCCTCAAAACGTATACAAACATTACCGCCATACCTCTTTGCAGAGGTTGACAAAAAGGTAGCAAAAGCAAAAAGCGAAGGAAAAGATATAATAAATTTAAGTATAGGCGACCCTGATTTGGGAACTCCGAAACCAGTTGTTGAGAAATTATATGAAGCAGCAAAAAATCCTGATACGCATCATTATCCTTCTTATGTTGGAATGAAGGACTTGCGGCTGGAAATTTCAAACTGGATGAAAAAAAGGTTTAATGCAAATTTTAACGATGACGAAATTTGTGTATTAATCGGCTCAAAGGAAGGCGTTGCACATCTTCCGCTTGGAATAATTAATCCTGGCGACTACGGAATCTATCCTGACCCGGGATATCCTGTTTATCACACATCAATAATGTTTGCCGGTGGAAATCCAATTCAGATGCCATTGCAACAGGAAAATAAATTTTTACCTGACCTTGATGAATTAAACAAAAAAATCAGAAATTCAGGCAAAAAACCAAAATTGATGTTTCTAAATTATCCGAATAATCCCACATCAGCAGTTACTGATCTGAAATTTTTAAAGGAAGTTATTGAATTTGCAATTGATAATGAAATTTTAATTTGTTATGACAATGCTTACAGCGAGATGACCTTTGACAATTATGCTGCCCCAAGTATATTTCAGGTCAAGAATGCAGACAATGTAGCAATAGAAATTTTCTCGTTCTCAAAGACATATAATATGACCGGATGGCGTATAGGATTTGCTGTTGGAAAAAACGAAAACATGTGGTTGCTAAAAAAGGTCAAGGAAAATTTTGATTCAGGTGTTTTCAATGCAATTCAGATTGCAGCAATTGAGGCATTGAGAAACAAAGATGTTGAAAAAACTAAAAGGCAAAATATGAAAATTTTTGAAGAACGAAGAAATGTCGCGTGCGAGAAACTGGACGAACTGAAGGCAAAATTTGAAAAACCAAAGGCAACATTTTACATCTGGGTTAAGGTCAATAAAGAGAAATTTAAAACAAATTCAAGTTTAAGTATGAAATTTTGCGATAAAGCGATTGAAAAAGGTGTTGTGCTGACTCCGGGTGTGGGATTTGGAGAATATGGAGAGGGCTTTGTCAGAATCGCAATAACACAAAACAAGGAAAGAATTGTGGAGGGAATTGAGAGAATTAAGGAGTTGTTTTAAATTTTTAAAATGAAACAGGAAACAAAAAATATATTGTGTTTGTTGTTGACAAGTTGTAATAAAATTAAAATTTTATGGAAAAATTTCTAAAATGTTGTTGAAAAATTTCACATTTTAGAATCGAGACATAAAATCAAAAAAGCATTTAGTTGTTGAACCTTTTTTGTTTTATTTAATGCCTTTCCTAAAAATTATTTTTTTTGTGCAAGGCATATTTTATCCCTTTTTTTTTCACTATTTTCTTGTATTATATCCTCTGTGAACTGGGTTGTATGATATGAACAGAAGTAG
>MNZY01000113.1 GCA_001873845.1 Candidatus Altarchaeum sp. CG2_30_32_3053
TTTCAGTATATTTTCAAAACTTTGCGTTTTGAAAATACGCTCACTTCGTTCGGATATTTTAAAATCTTTGAGATTTTAAAATAAGTTCGCTTCGCTCTCATATTTTCAAAACTTTGCGTTTTGAAAATCGCTGGTAAATTTCCTACCCCCTGAGTAGTTACATAAAATCAACATTGGTTGTGGTTATTTCGTGTTTTATCTCTAATAAACGATGAAATAAATAAAATTATTGCAACAATTAAAACCAGATACTGAAAAACCTCAAAGACCTGAATCCCGTTGATAAATCCAAAATTTATGTAAAAAATCTGGGCCGAAAAAGGATAAAACAATTGCATATGACCAATGCTCGCAAAGGGATACTGGGAAATATCAAGAAAGAAATGTCCCAAAAATCCAACCGTTAAAATTACAAGTGAAATTTTAAATTTATTCCTGAATAAAGTTGCCGCCAGTAATAACGAAACAAGGAAGGAACCAAAAATCTGGTGCGTAACCGCAAGAGATGAAAAAACCACAAAATTTTCACTTCCGAAAATTAGATAAGTCAGCCACGCAACAAAATATTTTATATCCGGAATTAAAGAACCAAGCAGGAATAAGAATAAAAAATAATTATCCTTCAGTTTTCTAAATTTAAAGGAAAAAAGCCAATACAAAATATATCCGAAAGCGAGATGAATTAAAATAGCAGGCATTTTTAAATTTTTATGATTTTGCTTCAATCAGAATTTTTCTGAAATTGAGCTTTAATTTTAACAGCAGATAGATCATAATGAGGACAGCGGGAACATTGAATAAAATTTCAAATATTGTCCAGGGCATATCAATTAGTGGCTGAAATTTTTCAATCACATAAATTTCTACTACTTTGACATCATCTTCTGTTTTAATATCAGTTATTCTTGCCTTAAACCCGTAACATTTTCCGTTTTCAAGATGAAATTTTTCCGGATTTACAATGTCGGTTTTTATTTTTTCCTTTGTCGGAAATATGCTTGAATAAGGAATAAAAATTTTACCGTCTTTTAATTCCACATATCCTACGCAATACATATCTTTTCCTTTAAATTTTTCAGGGTTATCTGCCAGATATTCATCAGGCGCATATATGTTTCCCGAGCCATCATCAACGTCCCAGTAATATTTTGCATTTTCAAGTGAATAAAAATACAAAAAGAGCAGACAAAAGAGTGAAATGAGTGAAATAACGGAAAACGCTAAAATTTTTTTGTTCATTCTGAATTCTTAATAAATTAATTCTTAATAAATTGACTGCTATAATAACCTACTTACAAAGTAGATCGTATTCTTGTGTAATAATCTGTGTATATGTGGCGGCTACATCTATATAAATCTTATGGAGCTTTTTTAAAAGCTACCGCTGTACTTAGACTGATGAGCCACCTCTTTTATATTAAATTTTTCATAAATAAATTTAAAATA
>MNZY01000132.1 GCA_001873845.1 Candidatus Altarchaeum sp. CG2_30_32_3053
CAAGTTGAACCCTATAGAATATGCTAATAAAGATTTAAAAAGAGAATTAGCAAAAAAATTAAACTTTGAGGAAATGGTTGATGTATGTGAAAGTACAGCTTTGGAATTGTTTAATGATAGGAAAATGTCTTATAGTGAGCGTTGGCGAGCAAAATTTTTGGATGAAAAATACAACTTTGAAGGGGGTAAAAAGTTAGCAAAATGACTATAATTATTCCAATTTAAAGGGGGGAGTGCCCCAATTATTTACAAATTAAAGGTAATAGTATCAGAGTCATTACTGTGGACTACTGATGCCATAAATGCGGGATTATCTTATTTTTCCTTTACACTTGCAGTCGGGTCGCATTCTGTCGAAAATGAAACTATAAACAAATCAAAAACAGGTATGACTTCAGGTTCAGGAGTTTATGAAGAATGGAAAAAGAATATATACCTGCAATTTAAAAACCATCTGTCAAATTGCAGTAAATATTTAAATTAAAAGAATGAGTGCAATTTTCAAGATACACGAACGCTGTATGTAAATTTTACTCATATACAGAAACGACATTGAGTGGAACGAAATGAGCAGGAATAAATTTTACAAAATTTTATTGTTAAATAAATTATCAAAATGGTAATCACAAAAAAAGTGGAAAGGGCAAGCATTTCTTTGCCTAAACATCTCTTGGAAAAATTTGACCGGTTAATAGTAAAGAAAGGTTATGCAAACCGCTCCGAGGCGTTAAGGGACCTGATAAGAAATTTATTAATTGAAGAAGAGTGGAACGAGAATGCTGAAATTGTTGCAACAGTTACATTAATTTACAATCACCACACATCAGATCTTTTAGACAAATTGACTGATGTGGAGCATGAAAATATCAGAAATATTATTTCAACGATGCACATACACATTGATACCGATAATTGTCTTGAGGTCTTATGTTTGAAGGGAAATTACTCGGTTGTCAAAGGCATCGGAGATAAACTAATCTCTCAAAAAGGAGTAAAATACGGAAAAATAGTAATGGCGACAACGGGAAAAGATATTGATTAATATGATCCAGGACTTACGCAAGAGCAATACGAATCGAAGGTAATTTAAGTTCTTTTATGAGATAATTGTCTAAAAGCCTTTTTTTGAGGTTGTATATTGTTGTTTTGCATTTATATGCACGATCTTTCAAATTAATCCAAACCAACATACAGCAGGCGATATGGTTTCTTTGTATTCTTTGCTTTCTGCTTTCACATTTTTCAACACCTGTGATCTGTTTTAGTTCTCTGCGAAATTCCTCAATCTTCCAGCAAATGCCACATTTATCTTTTGTAGCATCTGTAGAACACTGAGATATGTTGTTTGTTGCAACATATTCCGTCTTGTCGGTAGAAACAACTACTCGGAATAATTTCACTTTATAATCTCTCGGAAATTTTTTTATTTTTATTAATTTGCCTTCTTTCAATTCTATTTCATTCCACTCTAACTTTTCTATATTTTTGTAGTCCTCTACTCCGCTACTATCATCAACCAATCGGTTCTTTTTTAATGGACAATAGAAATATTTGTGAAATCTGTCTATCAACAACATAATGTTCTTTTCTGCATACCAACTATCCATAATTACGGTTTTAAAATGCAGTTTCTTTTGAAAAACTACATTGTTAAGCATTTCTTCTACATGTTTTAGCTTGCTTTGTCCATCCCCTCAGGATCATAAATACGAAAATCTATCACCCAAAACTGTTCTGTATCAGGATTCACATAAACACAATTGACAACACCAATGCCTTTGACAACACCATGTTCGTTTCCACTGTATTGTCTCCTAACCAACTCAATTTTATTTGAGTATCTCTTGTCCATGACAGAGTCATCAAAGAGGATACACCCATTTTCAGATACAACAATTTTGTCCTGCACATTCTCCCAAACAATTTTAGGAGTAATTTTCTCCTTGCATAAGTACCGATTTATTGTGTCGTGACTAATCCCTTCCTTATGCTCTGCAAAATTCGTCAGCGTATAATTTATTTGGCTGCTTAAAAGATACTGACAATAACCTATTGTCAGATTCATCTCCCCTAATTCTGTGTTTACTACCTGCAACATTTTAACTAAAATTTACATAAAATATTTTTCCTAATTTTTTAATATATTATTTTATAATCTATTTAATTAATCTATTTAATTAATTATATTAAAAAAGTTTAGAATGCGTAAGTCCTGGATTAGAAAAAAAACATAAAAAACATAGAATTATTTTTTTGTCGTTGCGACAAAAAATTGTCGCAAACAGGGCTTTTCACGACAAAAAATTGTCGCACAAACAGTAAACGACAAAAAATTGTCGCAGAAATGGCTATCGCGACATCGCACCTATATAAAGAAGTAAATTTTAATTATTATAAATAACTCAGTTAATCTTACGAAAAAATGGAAATAAAAAATATATACATCTATGGGATATATGGCGTACTAATACTAATGTTGTTATCAACATCAGTGTCTGCATATTGTTCGGCATCTTCTGGCACCTGTAATGAAGAGCATATAATAAAGGTGGAACTCAACACCGGAAGTCAATCTTCGACGTATGATAGTCCCTGTGGACATGACTATTCTGGTTCTGTATTAACGACTTTATCTAAAGGGCAAACTTACACATTGAAAGTTACTAGAAAAACAATTGGTGGTTGGACTGAATATGTAAAGGCGTGGATTGATTTTAACAAAAATGGGGTTTTCACAGATTCTGGAGAAGAAATCAATCTAGGGTCATATACATTCCCAGGTATTGGCGGAACATATATCTACTCTGCAACCTTTACTGTGCCTTCATCTGCAACATCAGGTAACTTGAAAATGAGAGTTATATTAAAGTATAATGCTGCACCAACTTCCTATGAATCCTTTTCTTATGGAGAAGTTGAAGATTATACCGTAGCGATTTCAGGGAGTAGTTCTGGATCAGAATCTGCACAAGTAAATTCAGGTAACATGCCATGGTCAGGTTATTTCTGGCCAATGTTAGACAAAAATTCCCCCGGGTGTACATCAACTCAGCACAACTTATATGAAACGGGAGGTCCTATGCAAGACTATGATACGTATAGCACTAATCTTGGAGGTATTATAGTACTTATACCTCTTCATGGTCCGTAGATTCTCCACATCCATATTCAAATAATTATGTTAATACTTGGACAAAAACCGTGTCTGGTGCTACAAAGATGCGAATGCACTTTACAAGGTATAATATTGAGGGGTATTATGATCACCTTAAGATACTTGATAGCTCTAATAATGTGATAACTGATTATAGTGGTGGATATGGAGAACATAATGTTTATGATGTTTGGAGCCCATGGGTAAATGGAAACACAATAAAGGTTGGACTAACAACCGATTCCTCTATTACTTACTGGGGCTTTAATGTGGATAAGATACAATATGTTTCAAGTGGTACATCAGTTGCTAAAACTTAGGAATATACTACAAATAGAACGACAACTTGTGCCAATGGATGGTGGGGGCATTGTGATGCGTGGTCTGCCGCATCAATAATGGAAGCTGAACCTACTACCAGCCGTACACTAAATGGAGTAACTTTTGATCGTAATGATCAGAAGGGGCTTTTAACAGAGACCTATATGGGTTACACTAATCAATTTTGGGAGGTTGATAAATATAGTGCAAAATCGTTCCGCGATAAATTAAGAGAGTATATAAAAACAAAAGGCCAACCTATTATAGCAGATATATATCAGGATAGTACTCAGGTTTGGAATCATCCAATGTATAAATATGAGATGAGTTGGACCACCAGCGGGGATAGAACTGATTATGTGACCAAAATTTGGTATAAAACAGATTGGTGGACCTTTGATGGATCTGCCAGTCCTGATGCGTATATAACCTATAAGTATTATATAAAGACAGATGGCACAAGTGAGTTTACTACAAATAATGATCCCTACAGTTATCCTGACTTTTTATGGTCACCAACTAGTAGAACCGGAAGTCGTGCAAATCCAAATGTAGGTTATGATGTCGTTAAAGCAATCATAAAGGAATATTAATATTAATAATATCATAATATAAACTAATCAATAACTTAATCAATAACTAATCAACAAAAACGAAAAATGAAAATCAGCAATAAAAATAATCGAGAAGGAGTGAAAGTAAAGTTGTGGCAAATGGCAGTGTTATTGGGAGTACTATTTGTTGCGTATGTTGTTGTCAGTGCAGCAACCTACCAAGACGAAATGACTGGAGTTAATGCTCTTGCTAATACAAATGATTTGTTTTTATCAACACACAATCACAAATGGGAAGTTGGAGATTGGTGGGTGGTGAGAACAACATACAACAACTCCATTATTAGTGGAATTCCAGAAGATGAACCCAACATGCTTCTTAAATATGAAGTTATATCAAAAAATGTTGATCAAGGAAAGAAAAACAGTACGGGTAAAAACGAGGAACCAAAAATCGTTCAAATAGGTTATGTCATTAGAGAAACCTATTTATCGAATCCAGAGACCTATAGGGATTTATATTATAGGGAAGGTAAAATATCTAAATCTTTAGATAAGGTTGAAACACATTATTTCAAGAGAGGGCAAAATGTTACATCTGAAGAATATTATGAAGGAGATAATGAACTTGATGTACCAGTTATCACACCAGCATTAGCAAATGAAAACTCTGGACAGAAAAAGAAAAAATATGAAAAACAAATAACTTCGTATGGTAATGAAAAGAAAGGAAAAAAACATATTAGTGGAATGGATTTTGATCAAGTAGATAAGTTTGATTTATATGATGACAAAATAGTTAAAATTACACAACTGGTGCATCATTCTGCTCCGTGGCCTATATATGAAAAAACAGATTATACTGAATCAGAATTATTGGACTATTCTGGATGGCATGAATTAAGTGAAGAAGCGTTAGCAAAGATACCAGACGAATACAAGAATAATGCAAAAACAGATGCAAAAAAATTCCAGATGGGAGCAACAAAAAAAGGGTAGTGTCCCAAGGCATAGTTGATAATGCCATTAAATAGTATTGCTCAAAGGCATTATACACTTTTGCGGGTATTTGATTCCTACCTGCGCGCGTAGCACATATCGGTAAAATACCAACTATGTTTTAGGACATCACCAAAAAAAGATTTGTAAAATGAAGAGGCTATCCAACAATTCAATTTTTCGTATTTGCCAAAATAAAACCAATATACTGCGAGGTTATCAAAATTTGAAATTTGCGATTTTGACAATTGTGAGACCGCCTCTGAAGAATAAAAAGAGGAGTGACATCATATTTGTGATTATTTTATCTGTATGTTTGGTGATTGGATGTGTAAATTTTAATGTTCCTAAAGAAAATAAAAGTTCTTATACACCGCACTTTACGATTGATGAAGTAAAATTAAAACTTCCAAAGAATCTTCCTGGAGGGTGGTATTTAGACAGTATAGAAGAAAGGGGCACTGGAATGTGGGGGGAGGCAATATCAAAGTCTAATAAAACAATCGTAGTAATTTATAAAAATTCAAAAGTTAATGTGACCACCACATTTAGAGATACTGGTGAAACATTTACTTTTCTCAAAAGTGCTGAGTTATACTTCTTTCCGGATATTTGGACAGAAGAATATATTAAACTTTATGAGTGGGGATTACTTAATGATCCTGCTATAATAACTCGAGCAGTTGAATATCCAAAATACTTAAAACAAACCAGTGATTGCCGAATAATGTATTTAGGAAAAGACAAAGAATTTATTGAATATTTAAATCAATCAATTACTTAATTTAAAAAGACATTTAATCTTAAGAATAATCGTCTATATGTAGGGTGTTCAATTTGTTAAAAAATCAATAAAAAAGTTCTTTCCATTTTTTTCTTATCCTTGTAATTTACATCTTAAATGATGCTTTTTTTGAATTTTCATTTCTATTGTTTTGAATTGATTTTCACTTTGGTAATCACTTGTAATGTTCATTGTCAACAAGGAGGTCTCACAGATTAGTGCTTTTTGGTTTTTATTTAAATTAAATACTTTTTATAGTATTAAATTTAATAGTATTAACGCTTAATTTAATACTATTAAGTTACAAAAAATGACTAAAGAACAAAAGTATGTGTCTGATGAGGAAGTCATCCAATACATAAAAGAACAAGAAGTTGTGACATGGGACTTGTTAGAAAA
>MNZY01000134.1:0-6034 GCA_001873845.1 Candidatus Altarchaeum sp. CG2_30_32_3053
AAAATTTAGGTCATAATTTTAGAAATTATAATTATCAGAATTTTACTTTGCTAAATGTATTCAATAATTTGTAGAACACTCAATGTAGGACAATGATTTCTAACAGGCAAATCAGGGTGTAATTATGATAATTAAACACCTTACGAAAATCGGTGTTTTAACAATTTTTACTAAAAAACCAATAAAAAAACATATTTTTAACCCAAGTTTGACACATAATTCTTAACATTTCTGTATGCTGCGTAGCATTTTATGTTTTTTGTTTTTCTATATTATAGGGACAATATTTTATCAAATTGTTTTCTAATAATATCGTTTATAGATAACTCTTTATTTTTATATAAATGTAATAAACAATAGGGACAATAAAAATCAAAATGTATCTAAAAAGAACGGTTAGTAAAGGAAATACATATTATAAGATTATGCACAACTATTTAGTAGGGGGGAAATGTAATCAGAAGTTGATATTGACCATAGGACGAATCGACGATGAGAGGACAGATCGCATTCGTGAGTGGCTAAACGGGTATCCGATGAAAACAGATGAATATGTCACAACACCTCTAAAAGCAATAAAAGTCGAAAAGTAGTTAAATAATGGTGTAGAGTACATTGCAAAATCGATTTGGGATGAATTGGGATTTACTGAATTGTATTTGCTCAATATTGGGCGGTAATTCACTCTTATTTTACTTGAGTATAAGGGTAATTTACCTCCACTTATTGAGCAAGTTCAAAAAACCATTGAACATAAGCTTAAATCAGCCGGAATGAATATGACTGCTCAGAACGTGTTCTCCGAGTTTAAGGAGATTAGAGTATCAGACATTCAAATGGGGGATAAAAAACCAGTAAGGATTAAAAGAGTGACGGAACCTAATACTAATCAAAAGAAAATACTCGATGATTTAGGTATCTGCGGCGTTAAAAAACTAAAATCTGAAAGCTGCTTGTGAGTTAATTTTTGGATGATTAAAGTTGTCCCTATAATTACACAACTTTATTTCATTAATCCTACCACAGGATACTCAATTTTTTAATTTTTATGTGTCAAACTTCCGTTTTAACTTTTTCACACAATTTTTTGATAAAAACAAAATATTTTTTGATAAAAAACAAATTTTAAATTAAAAAAATCATTTCACTCACTTCGTTCGTTCAAAGATTTTTAAGTTTCACAGCTTAAAAATAGCAAAATCAAATTAAAATGAACAAATTTTTGATAAAAACTCTTTTTCACCAACAGGGTTTTAAACGGTCTCATAAATTTTAAAATTATTTTGCAAATTTTAATATTTTAAATATTCATAAAATTTTAAAAAATAAAAAAACACATACTTTATGGATGGACACTAATTAAATGTCCTCAATTCATTTGGTATCAACCTTTTCGCAATAAAATTTAACTTTCCGCCGCTTGTTATAATTTCAATATCTTTCATGCTTAAACTGTGCCTTAAATTTATTTCAGAATTTTTACTTAAATTTCTCATCACAACCTTGTTATTTTCCAGTTCCCCGGTTCCCGCAGAAATTTCAATAATATCTCCCTGCTCAAGTCCGTCGTAATCGCTCTTATTCTCAAACATCAAAGGCAGGATTCCGAAATTTATTAAATTTGCCGTATGTATTCTCGCAAATGACTTCACAATTACTGCTTTAATTCCCAGATAACGGGGGGCGATTGCTGCATGCTCTCTGCTTGAACCCTGTCCATAATTTTCTCCACCGACAATAAATCCGCCTTTCTTCTCTGTTACCCGCTGATAAAATTGAGCGTCTATGGTGCAGAATACATACTTTGAAATTTCTTGGATGTTGCTCCTCAACGGCAAAATTTTTGCACCCGCGGGCATAATAGCATCTGTTGAAATGTTATCGCCGGCTTTGATTAAAATTTCTCCATGCATCTTTCCAGTCTGCGGCTCAAATTTTGGAAGTGGTTTTATATTTGGACCCCTTATAATAGTTATGTTTTTTGCTGTTTCAGGTGGAAGGGGATTAATAAAGTTATTAATTACAGGAAACGATTCTGGCATCTTTATGCATTTTAAAATTTTTTCATCAAATATATCCCTCGGATCCGAAATTTTTCCGGTGATTGCACACGCAGCTGCTGTTTCAGGGCCTGAAATATAGACCCTTGCATCCTTTGTTCCGCTTCTTCCTAAAAAATTTCTGTTTATCGTTCTGACAGACACTCCTTCACTTGGCGGCGCATATCCCATTCCAATGCATGGTCCGCAAACATTTTCAATAACCCTTGCACCCGCTTTGATGAAGTAGCTGTATTCTCCGCTTTCTATCAATGCCTCGACAACACTTCTTGAACCCGGGGCAATAATTAAATCAACATCTTTGCTTACCTTTTTATCCTTCAGCAGTTGTGCAACGGTCTTTAAATCACGGAGCGATGAATTTGTGCAGCTCCCGATTACAACCTGCTCAACGACAATTCCCTGAACATCCCTGACTTTTTTAACATTATCCGGACTGTAGGGCAGGGCGAGCATCGGCTCAATTTCAGATAAATTGAGCTCAATTTTTTCATCATAGTATACATCATTGTCCGCATTTAAATTTTTCCAGTCAGCTGCTCTGTTTTGCATATCCATAAATTTTTTCGTGATTCCATCACTCGGGAATATTGAAGTTGTTGCTCCTGTTTCCGTTCCCATATTTGTTATCGTTGCCCTGTCGGGAACATCCAGATTTTTTATTCCGTCTCCTGTATATTCTAAAATTTTTCCAACGCCACCTTTAACAGTCAGTTTTTTCAGAATTTCGAGAATGACATCTTTTGCAGATACAAAATCCGTTAAATTTCCACTTAAATGGACTTCAACAATTTCAGGTATTTTGAGATAGAACGGTTCGCCTGCCATTGCGTACGCTATATCCAGGCCGCCTGCACCGATTGCGAGCATTCCAATCCCTCCTGCTGTGGGGGTGTGACTGTCGCTTCCAAGTAAAGTTTTTCCCGGGACCGCAAATCTTTCCAGATGCAGCTGGTGGCAAATTCCGTTTCCCGGCGGAGAAAAGTAAATGCCATATCTTTCTGCTATGCTTCTTAAAAATCTGTGGTCATCGGGATTCCTGAAATCATCCTGTAATGTGTTGTGGTCAATATAACTTACTGCCAATTCGTTCCTTACTCTATCAATTCCGATCGATTCAAATTGCAGATATGTAAGTGTTCCCGTTGCATCCTGCGTTAATGTCTGGTCAATTTTTATTCCTGTTTCGCTTCCTTTCTCTAATTTTCCATCAATAAGATGTGCTTGCAAAATTTTTTCTGATATTGTTTTTGGATGCATTTTAAATTTTATTTTTCAGATTGTTAAAATTAAGAATATTGTATAAAAATTTAAATTTTGAGTAAATTTTCTTCTAAATTTCAAAACCTAATTTTATTTAAAATTAATTCTATTTAAAATTCTATTAAATTTCAATGCTTAAATTTTTCAAATGAAAAAAGTCACGGGAATATTATCGGGAACACGAATATTGTGCAGAGATAAAAGCACAATTGAAAAATACATCTTTTTAGGAGATGAGGCAAAAAAACTGGGCGGATTTTCAGTAATTGAAGGACTATATTTAATTGAAAAGGGCACTTTAGAGGTCTATGACAAAAACAGGATTATAAATTTTGCTACCCTGTTGGAAAAGGGGAAAAATTTAACCCGCGATGAAAATTTTTACATAAAATATGTGGTTTTTAGGGATTTGATGAGCAAGGGATATATGCCGGCAACTGGCTTTAAATTTGGCGTTGATTTCAGGGTTTATGACAAAAAGGAAGAGATAAAAACAGCAAAAACATACGAGAAAAATGAAAAAAATATCAGTCATAGCAGCAACAGGATGCATTCAAAATTTTTGATTAAGGTTGTGCCTGAGGAATATATTTCTTCTTTTCCCGGGATAGCAGGAGATATCCGACTGGCAAAAGCAGTAAATAAAAATCTGATTTATGCTGTTGTTGATAAAGATAGCGATATTCTCTATTATGGAATTGATATAGCGAAAATTTAAGAACTCTATTTTCCTTAAATCAGGTGTATCCGACAAAAATAGGCCTCTTTGACAATTGCTTTGAAAGATTTGATTTCCTGAACGGCATATTGTCTGTCTTGCTCTTAATTTCTTCTGTTAATTCCGAAATTTCCATATTTAAATTTTTATTGTCCTCTCTTCGCCTTACTGAAAATTTTCTGCTTTCCCTTTCCCTTTCTCCGATTACGACAATATAAGGAACCCATTCTCTCTCTGCCTTTCTTATCTTTGCGCTCAGTGTTTCATTCCTGTCATCAATATCTGCCCTGATATTGCTTTTTTCAATTTCGCCTGCAATTTCACTGGAAAAATTTAAAAATTCCTTTGAAACCGGAACAATCCGGATTTGTGTCGGTGAAAGCCATAACGGAAGCATTGGTTTTTCTTTTTTCAATGCGTTTTCTAGAATTTCAAACATCCATCTTTCAATTGACCCGACTGACGAATGACATATTGTGCAACCCTTCTTTTTTCCGTCCTTGGAAACAAAATTTATCCCGTATAAACTTGCATCCTTAACATCCAGCTGAACAGTGCTTAACTGACAATTGCCATCAACAGAATCAATTCCCTGAAATTCGTGCTTAACCGCCCAGTAATGTTTCATTGACGAAAGCACTTCAACAAATGCCGGCTTATCTGAATATCTGAGTAAATTTATTAGGCGATCCTTATATTTATCATAAAATTCCTTAACGATCCTGAAAACAACCGCATATTCAATTCCTGTTGCATTTGCTAAATCAGCATAATTTTTATATAAATTTTCATATTCATCCCATCCCTGTTCAATATCCCTGCAGAAAGAATGCACATCAGGCATGTGGAATGCTCTTAGCCGCCTTAATCCGCTTAACTCTCCCTTCTTTTCATACCTGAATGACTTTGAAAATTCATAAATTCTTATTGGCAGCTGGTCATAACTCATATTTACCTGCTTCATAATCCTGAACAATCCAAAATCGCCTGCAAATCTCAAAACAAATTCTTTATTTTCATCGTCAGGAATCTTTACCATATAATGCCTTTCATGAAATGACTGTCCCTGCTCCCTGATGTCAGGCATACTCCAGTCGTAAATAAGTGGTGTTTCAATTTTCATTGCGCCCAAACGACTTAAAGCAATTTCCTCTGCCCAGTCGCTCAGTAAATCAAATATTAAATTTCCTTTCGGATAGAATCGTAAATTTCCCGAATCACTTGCTTTTTCATAATCAATTAATTCCATATGCACCATTGCCTTTATTGACGGCGGTTCAACAGATGACGCATTTGCATTTTTCAATTCTTCTGCAACCATATACTTCTTTAATGTTGGAAATTTATTAAAAATTTCATATTTCTCTAAATTTTCTTTCAAATTTTTCATATTAATTTCATATTCTTCTCCTGTCGGTGCCAAAACAAAGAACTCTGAGATTATTTCTTTAACAACACCCTCTCTTGTAATTTTTTTCTCTCCTTCCTTAATAACACCCTCTCTTGTAATTTTTTTCTCTCCTTCCTTAATAACACTATCAACAACGCATTTTTCTTTTTCTCCTACTTCTTCAACCTTAATTTCTCTGCTCAATTCGCTGAGCGGATGTCCTTTGCATTTGATTTCAAATCCTTTGTAATATCCGAACGGTGCCTTAATGACATCCAAATTTTGCTCTTTTAAATTTTCATAAATTGCCTGAAGCATTGTTTTTGCAAATTTCGGACTTGCCAGATCGCTTGAAAGATGGGCGTAAGGATAAATAACTATTGACTTTGCGTTAACTTTGCTATGAACATCTTTGATATTGTCTATTGTTTTGTTTAAAATTTCGTCCTTATTTTTCTCATCGTCTTTTTCAACTGTTGTCCATACAACGAGGCATTCATTTGCTTCTAAATTTTTGGCGTTTATTTCATCTGCATCACTTATTGCTTTTTTCTTAACCTCTATCTTTATGTAGTCTGCATGGATAAATAAAATTTTCATCTT
>MNZY01000134.1:6042-9716 GCA_001873845.1 Candidatus Altarchaeum sp. CG2_30_32_3053
TAAATACACATAGTTTAATTAATTAGAATGCAGCATAAAAATAAAAATTAGAAATATAGGTAAGAAATTTTACATCAGCAGATTACAATCACCCGTATAAAATGCTCCTTTCTTTTAATTTGTCAATTTACGATTTTAAAAAACACATAACCACTATCCAGCTACCCAAAAAAATACGCTCACTGTTGTTTGTGTATTTACAAAATGTTCAGAACATTTTGTAAGATTGAAAATCTCAAAGATTTTTATTATTTAAAAAATCCCACAGATTTTTTAAAGATTGAAACCGAAGGTTTCAGTATTTCAAAATTTCGTTTTGAAAATTACGAATGTTTTTTTTTTTTTGACTTTTTAGTATTTTTTGAAATTTTCAAAGGTAAATTTTTGCACCTCATGAATAGTTACAACATAAATTTAATACCTCCGAATAGTTACTTTTTTCTTTATAAAATTTAGTAAATGCAGATAAATTTTTATTGTTTTTATTTATTTATTGATTGATTGATTGTTAAAAATGAAAGTATTTCCTGTATGCTCTGAGTCACTTGGAGTAAGGTCGCTTGCTGTCTTTGTAGAAACAACAGATGTTAAAATTTTTATTGACCCGGGTGCGGCATTGGGGATGCGATACGGATTAGAACCAAGTGATGAGGAATGGAATATGCTGTCGCACTTTAAGGAAAGGATAAGAGAAATTGCTAATATTTGCGATATTATCACAATTTCACATTATCATTATGACCACTATGACCCTGATGAAAATTTTTATGAAGGAAAAAAGGTATTTGCAAAGGATATAAAAAGCAATATAAATAAAAGCCAGCAGGTAAGAGGAACCGAATTTAAGAAAATTTTTGAAGATAAATTTAAAAACATGGGCGAACTTATATATTGCGACAACCAAAATTACGAATTTGGAAATACCTTAATAAAATTTTCAAGCCCATTTCCACACGGCGAACCGGGAACAAAACTTGGTTTTGTATTAATGACAACAATAGAAGAAAAAAGTGAAGGTGGAAATTTTAAAATTTTACACACATCGGATGCGGGCGGGGCTGTTGATGAAGAAAGCAGAGACTATATTATTTCCGGGCAGCCAAATTTAATCATTATGGACGGCATCGCCTCATATCTTGCTGGCTATAGAATTAAAAGAGAAAATTTAGAAATTTCTGGAAAAAATCTTAATGAAATTTTAGAAAAAACAAACGCAGAAATTATTATAGACCACCATCTTTTAAGGGACTTGAAGTATAAAACATATTTTCCCGATGTATATAGTACATACAGCAACAGAATTAAAAGTTTTGCAGAATATTTGGGAACTGAAAATAATCTGCTTGAAGCGAGAAGAAAGGAACTGTTTAAAGGGAAAGCACAGAATACAAAAAATATTCGGTCAGCATTGTAATACTATGTGAATAGACAAACAAACAATATTGTAATACGAACTGAAATATTCAGTGGTTTCTGCGTTGCTCGTTAAAGCCACTGCCAAACTTAAAGAAAACAAATAAATTGAAGGAGAAATTCTGGCTGTAGATGCAGACCCTGCCTCAAATTTTGCATCTGCACTGGGAATAAAAGCGAGCGGCAGTGTCGGAGATATAAGAGAAGATATGAGAAAAATGATAGATAAAGGCACATTTCCGCAGATGGATAAGGAAATGTATTTTGACGGAAGGGTATTTACAGTGGCAAATATGTGGGTAAAGGAATTTTAAGAAATTTTTCTGGAAAATTTAATCTTATAAAATGTAGTTGTGAGATCGGTTGTGTTTTTATCACTTTTTACAACCCTACTTCATTATTTACTTCCTTTACCAAAAATTATTCAATCAAAACACCTTCCATAACATTATCTTCCACTTTTGATTGTGATTTCGCTGTAATCCTTTCACTTTTATTGACCCATATTGTTGATTTTAGCGTTTGTGCTTCTGGTATTTGTGCAATATCTTTATTCATCTGCTCATATATTGCTTCAGTTGTGATCTTTTGTTCAACTTTATAACACTCTCTGTTTCCTATTTTTTCCATATCAACAACTTCATAATTTATTATTAATCCGGCTCCTTCCTGCCTTAAATCAACTGTTCTTTTCAAATTGAAATCATTATATAATGCGAGCATTCAGTCCGCAAACATCCGCAAACATCATTGCTTCTGATTTCATACTTTCAAGTAACGCTCTATCGCTAGCAAATATCTTAATTCAATTAATATTGTGGAGGCAGTTCATAGTCCCAACTTTAAAAATCGGACCCCTTTTTGACACACGTTTTTAGTTTTTATTTTGAGTCGGAAATTTTGGTTATAAATTAAATGTTGTGGATTTAAAAGAATTGTTTCGTCCTTTGCATAAATTTATCTGCTGATCCAGTTGCCCATTACTCTCCTTCAGCCATTTTGCCAGCATATCTGCCAGCTTCCCGATACTGACCAACATCAATTTCCATTTTCAGTTTTTACAAAATTCTCTTAACAGCACAGTCGCATAATTTCCTTTTTCAAGCCAAAATTTAAACCTGACATCGCTTTTGTCAGGTGTTTCTCCGGATTCCATTGCATAACCAAAGTCCCTAAAATTTAAATTTATCTTCCGTAAATCCCCTTTCCTTGACAAAAATTTTATTTCATGCTTAAAAATTTCCTTTGTTATTCCTTCCTTTTCCATAACGCTATCTATAATTTCTCCCGTTTCTCCCTTCGGAAATTTTGACTTGTAGCCAATTATTGGAATTACAACCTCTTTTTTTGAATTGACAAAATCACATTCAATTTTATTTAGTCCGGATTTTCTCATTCTTTTGGATAGAATTTTATTGAACAGATAACTCTGATAACCCGCAATGAAGATGTCAAGGAAAAAGAAAGGAAGATTTTTTACTGTTTTTACAGAGTCATTATCTGTATTTCTAATCATCCTGCTGAACAAATTATCGCTTTTAAGCATTTCCACCAGTTTTTCATATTCGCGAAGAACCAGATATTTTCCGTAAATGTAGGTATCGTAATTTGTCCCGAATCTCTGAACTCCAAAATAATTCGGAACTCCGCTTTGAAAAATTTCTCCTGAAATTTTACTGATTTTCTCATTTATTTTTGGATTATTTCCATTACAGTCCCTCACATAAATTTCAAAAAAATTTCCTTTTAAATAGCCAAGTCGTATCTTTCTTTTAATCCGAAATTTTTCAATTATTCTAAATTTAAATTTATCCGAAATTAAAGACAATCCTTCTATTTTGCCCAAAATTTCCTCTGCGTACGGGATTGAAATTTTTTGGGTTGTGGTGGCATTTTTATCTTTATTTCCTGCATAGCCAATAAATCTCCCGTTAATATTTAATTCCCTTTTAATTATTGTTATAAAATTCTCGGTTGTCAGGTCTTTCTTCTCAACGAGCAGACATAAATGTTCTCCTTTTTCGTCTCTCTCAACATCAGAATCCTCATTCACTTTAAAATCCTCAGCACTTTTCTTTATAGTTCCTCCGATTCCTTCTGTGTCGCTTGAATAAAATTCAAGACCTATGGATTTTTCATTGTCTGTGGTTGTTGGTTTCATTTAAATTTATTTAAATTTTCAGAGGTTTAGTGTTCTTTTTCGCCAGCGTTTTTCTTTTCAAGAAAAAGGCGGAAATAACTTTAAGACCTATGGATTTTTC
>MNZY01000133.1 GCA_001873845.1 Candidatus Altarchaeum sp. CG2_30_32_3053
GAAATAAATTCAATAAAATAAATAAAATAACAAAAGTTTCCCATTTCAGTTTACTCCATTAACAAATCACCTCGCTGTTGTTCGGAGATTTAAAATTTCTAATGAAATTTAAAATAAGATTGAAAATCTGTTGATTTTAAAATTGTGAAAATATTTCCTAAAACCAGGATTTAAATCTTTTGTATAAATTCTTGAGATTATTTATAGGTTTAATCTTAATAATTTAATGAGTTGGGAAACTTTTGTAAAATAATATTAGTTTTTAATTTTCATTCCTAATTATTGTAAAATTTTATTAATAAATTTATCAGATATTAAGATGGTTGAAAAAGAAAAGAAAATAAATGTTGCAGAAAAATTTAAAGAGATGATTGAAAAATCATCCAAAAGGGATTTTGTTCAGAGTGTAGATATGGCAGTAAAATTTAGGGATATTGACTTTAAAAAACCTGAGAATAAAATTAATTTAATAATTGCACTTCCAAAAGGTCCCGGAAAAGAGCAGACAGTGGGAATATTTGCAGAAGGAGACGGATTAGTTGAAGCAAAAAAGATCACTGATAAGGTCTTTGGAAAAAATGATATTAACGGACTAAAGGACTCAAAAAGAAAGTTAAGAAAAATCGCTAATGAATGTGCGTTTTTTATGTCTCAGCAGGATTTAATGGGATTAATCGGAAAAACATGGGGAACAATATTGGGTCCAAGAGGGAAGATTCCGCAGATTCTCCTGCCAAATGCGCCGATTGCACCGATATTTGAGCGGCTAAAGAGAAGTATTTGTGTCGTTTCAAAGAAAGGCAGGGTTGTTTATGCAAAAATAGGAAATGAAAAAATGCCAGCAGATGACCTGATTGCAAATTATAACACAGTAGTGGAAAATATTGCTGAAAAGGTAGATAAAAAGAAGATTGCTGCAATTTATATTAAAACAACAATGGGGCGATCTGTAAGAACACAATGAATAATTAAATTACAAATAATAACATAAAAAATAACATAAAATTTATCTAAATTTGTCCAAATTTATCTAAATACTATAAAATGGTTACACAAGCAAAAATAAAGGCCGTTGAAAAATTAACTGAAAAGATAAAAAATTCCAGAACAATTATGGTCGGTGACTTTTTGGGTTTGCCGTCAGCAAATTTTCATAATATCAGAGTAACAACAAAGGACCTTGGAGAAATTTATGTTGTAAAAAACACACTGGCAAAAAAGGCGTTTGAAAATGCTGATATCCCGCAAAATTCCTCGCTTGCAAATTATCTTATTGGAAATATTGCCTTAATATTTTCAAATGAAAATCCTTTTAAGGTATATAAAAAAATAGCAGAACAAAAGACATACGCTCCTCCAAAACCAAATTCCGTAGCAAATGAAGATATTGTTATAAAAGCTGGTCCAACACCATTTTCTCCGGGACCAATGGCTGCGGAGATGCAAAAATACGGGATAAAAGCAGCAATAAAGAAAGGAAAGATTGAAATCGGAGAAGATAGTGTAGCAGTAAAGAAAGGGGCGCGGGTCCCTGCTGCTGTTTCACAAATACTTGGAAAACTTGGAATAACGCCGGTAGAGTTGTGGTTGAGAATAAAAGCTGGATACGAGAGAGGAACAATGTTTTCACCGGAAATTTTAAATATTGACATAGATTCATACAAAAATAAAATTATATCTGCACATCAGACGGCAATGGATCTGGCAATCGCAGAGGGAATTTGTAATAAGTTCACTGTAAATGGTCTGATTGCAAAGGCATTCTTCAATACAAAAAATTTAGCAATAGAAAGAGGAATTCCCGCAAAAGAAACAGTAAATAGTCTGATTGCAAAGGCTGGCAGATGTGCATCCGCATTGAAGAGCAATGTGAAGGGGTAATGTTACATCAAAAGGAAGGTTTGAAATTTCCTCTATAAGTTTATTCTTTTTGAAAAATGAGTCGGATAAGTCAGACATTACAGCCATCAGGAAATGTAGTGGCAGAGACAGAAACAAAGAAAAAAGGAGGTAAAATGGACAATGTAAAAATCGGGCTTGAAATCCATATTCCGATAAAGACAAAACAAAAATTATTCTGTGATTGTCCTACAAATTACTATGAAATTTCAGAACCAAATATAAGTATATGCCCTGTCTGCACAGGAATGCCGGGGATTAAACCGCATCCCATAAATTCAAAAGGGCTGGAATCTGTCATTATGCTTGCAAAACTCCTGAACTGCAAAATAAACCCAAAAATATTTATAAAAAGAAAACATTACAATTATCCTGACCTTCCGAGCGGTTACCAGAGAACATCAGAACCGATAGGTGTTGACGGAAATTTGGGTGCTGTTGGAATCTGGGAAGTTCACATTGAAGAAGATCCGGGAAAATACGATTTAAATTACAAAAGGGTTAATTACAACAGGTCCGGAACAGTGCTTGCGGAAATTGTCAGTGCTCCTGATATGCACTCTCCCGAAGAAGCGAGAAATTTTTTAAAGGAAGTGATAAATCTGGTAAAATATACCAACAGAACAGTGGATATTGGAGGTGTGATGCGTGCGGATGTAAACGTATCAATAGAAGGCGGCGCAAAGGTGGAAATCAAGAATGTAAATTCACAAAAGGGAATAGTTAAAGCCCTGAAATATGAAATTTTAAGACAGAAAAATTTAAAAAATGTCGGCAGCGAAGCAAAAATGGAAACCCGTGGTTATGACGAAGGCCAGATGATAACAGTCTCAATGAGAACAAAAGAAACAGAGGATGATTACAGATATGTTCCTGACCCGGATATTCCCCCGGTTTATTTAAAGGAAATTTCAGAAAAAATAGTCCTCCCGGAAACACCACGGAGCAGAAAGAAGCGACTGATTTCCGAATATGTTCTAAGAGATGATTACGCAGACATTCTCGTCAGAAACAAAGAAATTGCAGACATTTTTGAAGATATTGTCTCAAAGAATAAGACCTTGTCAGAAATTTCATCGTCATGGATATGCAGAGAGGTGATGAGGCAGCTGAATTACAGAGATATTGAATGGAGCGATGAAAAAAATAAATTAAACAAGAAAATTTTAAGCGATTTATTTGTGCTGTTGGCAAATAACAGCATTACAGAAAATACCGGCAAGAAAATTCTGGAAAGGGTCATTGACAGCGGAGAATTGCCGGGTGAGATTGTCAAAAAAGAAAATTTAATGATTGAATGCGATGATGATGTCCTGGAAAAGGTTGTTAATGAGGTAATTGAGAAAAATCAAAAGGCGTTTAATGATTATAAAGCCGGGAATAAGTCATCTATGAATTTCTTAGTCGGGCAGATTATGAAAGGCACAAGAGGAAAGGCAGATAATAAGAAAGTAAGGGAAATTTTAGATAGAAAACTGGGGTCAATTTAACGAATGAGCAGATAAATTTAAAAGTAATAAATTTAACAAAGGATGAGGTCCATAATGATAGATTCACTATGATTTCAATCCAAAATTTATGTAAAAATTTCAAAAGTCCGAAGCAGTGAAAAATTTAAATTTTCATCGCATTCCCTTCATAAAATTTCTAAATTTCCTTCCCCAACATCTTTGCCACTGTATTCGCATCCTTATCTCCTCTTCCTGATAAATTTATAACAACTGTCCTGTCTTTAAATTTCTCCCTGTTTTTTATCAGAAAAGCAACTGCATGTGATGATTCAAGCGCGGGAACAATCCCTTCTGTTTCAGATAAAATTTTAAATGCATCCAACGCTTCATCATCCGTAGCATATCCGACATTCACCCGTCCTTTTTTATATAAATAAGCAAGTTCCGGACCCACACCAGGATAATCAAGCCCCGCCGAAATGCTGTGAGAAATTTGTATTTGTCCGTATCTGTCCTGCAGGACCTTTGTCATCATCCCGTGAAATATACCATCACTTCCTGCATATAATGAGGCACCATGTTTTCCATTTTCAATTCCTTCCCCGCCGGCTTCAACGCCATAAAGTAGCACATCGTTATTGTCAACAAAATCATAAAATATCCCTATTGCATTGCTTCCCCCGCCAACACATGCTATTATTGCGTCCGGAAATTTATTTTCCCTTTCCAGAATTTGACTTTTTGTTTCTTCACCGATTATCTTCTGAAAATTTCTGACGATAATTGGATACGGATATGGACCTACAACACTTCCAATCAGATAATATGTATTTTTGACATTTGCTACCCAGTCCCTGAATGCTTCATTAATCGCATCTTTTAATGTTCTTGAACAGGATTTGACAGGGATGACCTTTGCTCCCATCAGTTCCATCCTGAATACATTTAATTTTTGTCTTTCAACATCTTCTTCACCCATATAGACCTCTGTTTTTAAATTCAGCAATGCGCCGGCAATCGCTGTTGCAACTCCGTGCTGTCCTGCTCCTGTTTCAGCAATAATCCGCTTTTTTCCTATATGCTTTGCCAGCAACGCCTGTCCTATTGTATTATTTATTTTATGCGCCCCGCCGTGTGCCAGATCCTCCCGCTTCAGATAAATCTTACAGCCCAGCTTTTTGGATAAATTTTCCGTATAAGTCAAAGCCGTAGGCCTGCCGACAAAATTTTTCAGATAATAATTGAGTTCATTTTGAAAGTCAGCTGTGGGATAAATTTCATTATATTTTTTCTCTAAATCTTCAAGTGCGCTCATTAAAATTTCAGGTGCAAACTGTCCGCCGTATTGGCCAAATTTTTTTTGTTTTAAATCCATTTTAAGGTTAAACAACAACATAAGAATTGTATTTTTATGAAAAAATTATAACTATTCAGAGGGTCTTTTCAAAATGAAATTTTGTAAATATCCGAACAAAGTGAGCGTATTTTCAAAATCAAGAGATTTTGTAAATATCCGAACAACAACGAGGTTATTTTCAAAATCAAGAGATTTTGTAAATATCCGAATGCTAATGAGGTTATTTTCAAAATCAAGAGATTTTGTAAATATCCGAATGCTAATGAGGTTATTTTCAAATTCGCAGAGAATTTGAAAAGACACGAACGATGTGAGCGTAAAGTGAAATTTTGTAAATATCCGAACGATGTGAGCGTATTTTCAAAATCAAGAGATTTTGTAAATATCCGAATGCTAATGAGGTTATTTTCAAATTCGCAGAGATTTTGTAAATATCCGAATGCTAATGAGGTTATTTTCAAATTGTGTAAATTTTAAAATCTCCGAACAAAATGAGCGTATTTTTTGGGATGACTGAATAGTTACAAAAAATCCAAAACTCTACACAGAACGACACATCCTTTATTCAATTTCAATTTAAATTTTTGGCGAGAATTTCTTTTCATAAAACTCATCCTCATCTCCAGTATATGCACACATACCTATTCTCGGAGAATTTGTTACAGGCAAAAGCATATCTTCTCCGCATTCATGTTCTGTTCCATGTTCCTCACAAAAGAATGAGTTTTCAGGATCCTCCACAATACACATACTGCATACCTCAGTGGCATCTTTTCCACAGACAGAGCATTTTATTTCAGGAGGTAGGTTTCTTGCAAGAATTAACAAGCCCTTGTCAATTTTCCCTTCTCTGATAGAAATTATTTCCAAAACAATTTCGGTTGTCGTTCCAAAGTCATATTCATAAGAAAATTTTGTTCCTGCATCAAGAACATCTGCAATTTTTACATTCATTGACCTGTCTCCTCTTTCATACGACGATGAAAAATATTCAACACCATCAATGCTGAAAGCACTTAAATGTCCGCAGCACTCAACCCAGATTCCCCTGATAAAATCATCTAAATTCTTAACCTTCTTATTTCCTGAAATTTCTATGAGCATAAAGTATGCTCCTGCCTTTATCTGCACAAGGTAGATTTCTTCCCTGTTTTTTGTAATTTTACCTTCGGATTTTTCGATATATTCCTTTCTTTTTTCACATTTTTCAATATGCCCTTTTAAGGCATTTCTTCCAAAATTTTTTTTGCAAAAAAAACACCTGCCTTTTAATTGCTTATTCTTCATTTTATATTAAATCCCGAGTTTCCCACCATCAAAAAATGGACGAGTAATTTTAAAAATTTACAAAATTAATTATGCTTAAAAACAAAAATACGCTCACTTCGTTCGTATCTTTTTAAATCTTTGGGATTTAAAAATTACGCCCAAACTTTTACGCTGGGGTTGGAAACTCAGGATGTATTAGATTTTTTAGAACTCGCCGATACTTATGGTGAACGGGATTTGGAAAAATCAATATTGAACACATTAGAAAAATTTATCCCAAGGCAGAAAAGAA
>MNZY01000147.1 GCA_001873845.1 Candidatus Altarchaeum sp. CG2_30_32_3053
TTGTTACGTTTTAGCTAGAATGTCCCTTTTTCGTCTTAGCTAGAATGTCACTATTAATATATGGAGAGCGTTGAAAAAGCCTTAAATTAGGCAAATTCCAAATTTTTGGGTTGTTTGAGCGTATCGGTTTTAAATTCCGATTTCTCAAAAAACAGGGTTTTTCAACAGTCTCATATGAGATTTAAAATATAATTAATTATCCTGTGCGCTTAACCTTTTAAAAAGGTTAAAATGAAAATAACAAAGCGAGCGCAGGATACTGCTGAAGTGATCGCCTTGGTGGTCATCAAGGCAAAGAGCGTCAAAGATGCAGCAGATGAACTAGGTAAATCCGAAAGAACAATAAAAAGATACCTGAAAAAATTCAGGGAAGAAGGTATTGAAGGATTAAATTACCGCAGCCATACCTCATGGAACCGAACCAATGAAACAACAGAGAACATTGTCGTGGAAATAAAAAATGAACGCTCAAATCGGTCATGCCCGCACATAAAACATTTTGTTTATGAAAGAACAGGAAAAAAGATTTCGCGATCAACCATCTGGTGCATACTAAAAAGAAAACACGAAGACATAACAACAAAAGAGAAAACAGAATCCTCAACAGAACCGATAAAACCCTATGAAATGAAGAGGTTCGGTGATATGTGGCAGATAGACACCACCGAAGGATATTGGCTTAAAGGATACGGAAAAATCTATTTGATACTGATAATAGATGACTACTCCAGAGGAATACTCGCAGGAGTATTTGCCTTAAAAGACGATACAGCCAGCAATATGCTTGCGATAAGGATGGCTATTGAAAAATATCTGGTGCCGCACAGCATAAAAGCAGATAACGATTCCAAATTCAAACCACTTAGAAAGAAGGATAAAGAGCAGGGAATTACGGAAATCAAACGGGCATGCAATGAACTTGGTGCGGTACTGTTCACTCATAAACCTTACAACGCCAAGTCCAAAGGTAAGATAGAGAAGAGATTTCAATTCATTGACGATTGGTTTATAAAAGAAAATGATTTCAAGGACCTTGAAGACATGAACTCAAAATTCGAGGTATGGACCGAGTGGTTTAACAACGATCATGTTGTGGAGTCTACAAAAGCAACTCCCAAATCAAGATTTGAAAACTCAAACACAAAACCCCTGCCAGAAGGTGTTGATCTGGACGACATCTTCTGCTTCAAAGAAACGAGATTAGTCCGAAGAGATGCCACAATATCATACAAAGGGAACAAATATGAAATTGGAGCAGAATACATGGGAAAAGAGGTGACACTACACATTACTCTGGATAAAAACAAAATCAGGATATGGCACGACAAAAAATTGATCAAAATCATAAATTTAAAAAATCGCGCAGGATAGCAAGGTGACATTCTTGCTAAGACAAGAAGGTGACATTCTTGCTAAGACAAGAAGGTGACATTCTTGCTAAGACAAGAAGGTGACATTCTTGCTAAGACGCAACAATTAAATTTAAAAACTTTATAA
>MNZY01000247.1 GCA_001873845.1 Candidatus Altarchaeum sp. CG2_30_32_3053
TTTTTAAAGATTGAAAATCTCAAAGATTTTCAGTATTTAAAATCTGTTGATTTTAAAATTTCTTAATTCGCGGTCCCTAAAATTTTAAAACTCATCTTCATTCTTACCAAAAGTCGTTTCTTTTCTCTTATTCGGGTCCATTTCCATGTCAAACAACATCGCAAAAAGTATAAACTGAATGCCTATAATGAGAAGGAACGCCGCAAGCAAAGGAAAATTTTGTGATACAGGCGTATGGGATATAAACTTACCGTAAAAAACATCAAATGCCAGCATCAATCCAACGGGAGTCATTATAATTCCGAAAAGGTAAAAACCCAACAACGGATGGAAACTTAGAATTCCGTATTTCATCATCAGCCGCAGGAAAAAGTCCTTTAATAAAAGATATGAGACCTTATGAATGTAAGCTATGTAATTTATTCCGGACCTTTCTCTTCCGTATCTTGCTGGCATGGAAATGTCAAGAACTACGGCATTCAGTGTATTTAACTTAACCAGCAAATCATTACAATATCCGTAGCGCTTGTAAATATTATCCAGATTCAGTCGTTCAAGTAAATTTCTGGAAATAGCAGTATATCCGTTTTGAGGATCCATGATTTGCCAGTATCCGCTCGCAATTTTCGTCAGCAATGTGAGCAAAGAATTTCCGACGAATCTCCATTTTGACATTCCTTTTCTATATTCTCTGCTCAAAAGACGGTTTCCTTTAGTATAGTCAACTCTTCCTGAAATTATCGGCTTAATCATTCTCGGAAGCTGCGAAGGATCCATCTGATGATCTCCCGCCATCACGACCGATATATCTATTCTGTCTTTTAATGCCTGTTTGTATCCTGAAATTATTGCCGCTCCGACGCCGCCATTTCTTTCATGATGGATTATATAAATTTTGTTGTTTTTATCTTTCTCTTCTTTAAATTTTTTAATTTTTTCCATTGTTTTGTCTGTGCTTTTATCATCAACAACATAAATTTTATCAATATCTGTTTTGCAATCAAGAATACCGCTAAGCGTTTCTTCAATTAATTTTTCTTCATTATATGCGGGAACAACGGCACAGATAGTATTGTTTTTGTACATTTTTTAGTTTAAATCTCATCTTTCCTACCTCTTAAAAATTGGTGCTGCCCCACTAAAATTGGGATAATTATATATTTGTTTTTTTACTAATATTTTTATAAGTTATAGGACTTACTTAGATTATTTTGTAAATGAACATAAAAAGTCAAGAATTCATATCTGCCTTGCGTAAGTCCTGTAATGTTTAAAATTAAATTTATAATATTCAATTTTAATTTTTAAGCAGATTTTTAAAAAATATATCACAAATTAATTATCCCAACTTAAAGGGATGAGTACCATATTATTTACTCTTTAATATTGAGCAAATACAAAAATTTCGTAAATTTTTAAAGATTGAAACAGGAGGTTTCAGTATTTTAAAATCATATGGATTTTTAAAGATTGAAAATCTCAAAGATTTTCAGTATTTAAAATCTGTTGATTTTAAAATTTCTTAATTCGCGGTCCCTAAAATTTTAAAACTCATCTTCATTCTTACCAAAAGTCGTTTCTTTTCTCTTATTCGGGTCCATTTCCATGTCAAACAACATCGCAAAAAGTATAAACTGAATGCCTATAATGAGAAGGAACGCCGCAAGCAAAGGAAAATTTTGTGATACAGGCGTATGGGATATAAACTTACCGTAAAAAACATCAAATGCCAGCATCAATCCAACGGGAGTCATTATAATTCCGAAAAGGTAAAAACCCAACAACGGATGGAAACTTAGAATTCCGTATTTCATCATCAGCCGCAGGAAAAAGTCCTTTAATAAAAGATATGAGACCTTATGAATGTAAGCTATGTAATTTATTCCGGACCTTTCTCTTCCGTATCTTGCTGGCATGGAAATGTCAAGAACTACGGCATTCAGTGTATTTAACTTAACCAGCAAATCATTACAATATCCGTAGCGCTTGTAAATATTATCCAGATTCAGTCGTTCAAGTAAATTTCTGGAAATAGCAGTATATCCGTTTTGAGGATCCATGATTTGCCAGTATCCGCTCGCAATTTTCGTCAGCAATGTGAGCAAAGAATTTCCGACGAATCTCCATTTTGACATTCCTTTTCTATATTCTCTGCTCAAAAGACGGTTTCCTTTAGTATAGTCAACTCTTCCTGAAATTATCGGCTTAATCATTCTCGGAAGCTGCGAAGGATCCATCTGATGATCTCCCGCCATCACGACCGATATATCTATTCTGTCTTTTAATGCCTGTTTGTATCCTGAAATTATTGCCGCTCCGACGCCGCCATTTCTTTCATGATGGATTATATAAATTTTGTTGTTTTTATCTTTCTCTTCTTTAAATTTTTTAATTTTTTCCATTGTTTTGTCTGTGCTTTTATCATCAACAACATAAATTTTATCAATATCTGTTTTGCAATCAAGAATACCGCTAAGCGTTTCTTCAATTAATTTTTCTTCATTATATGCGGGAACAACGGCACAGATAGTATTGTTTTTGTACATTTTTTAGTTTAAATCTCATCTTTCCTACCTCTTAAAAATTGGTGCTGCCCCACTAAAATTGGGATAATTATATATTTGTTTTTTTACTAATATTTTTATAAGTTATAGGACTTACTTAGATTATTTTGTAAATGAACATAAAAAGTCAAGAATTCATATCTGCCTTGCGTAAGTCCTGTAATGTTTAAAATTAAATTTATAATATTCAATTTTAATTTTTAAGCAGATTTTTAAAAAATATATCACAAATTAATTATCCCAACTTAAAGGGATGAGTACCATATTATTTACTCTTTAATATTGAGCAAATACAAAAATTTCGTAAATTTTTAAAGATTGAAACAGGAGGTTTCAGTATTTTAAAATCATATGGATTTTTAAAGATTGAAAATCTCAAAGATTTTCAGTATTTAAAATCTGTTGATTTTAAAATTTCTTAATTCGCGGTCCCTAAAATTTTAAAACTCATCTTCATTCTTACCAAAAGTCGTTTCTTTTCTCTTATTCGGGTCCATTTCCATGTCAAACAACATCGCAAAAAGTATAAACTGAATGCCTATAATGAGAAGGAACGCCGCAAGCAAAGGAAAATTTTGTGATACAGGCGTATGGGATATAAACTTACCGTAAAAAACATCAAATGCCAGCATCAATCCAACGGGAGTCATTATAATTCCGAAAAGGTAAAAACCCAACAACGGATGGAAACTTAGAATTCCGTATTTCATCATCAGCCGCAGGAAAAAGTCCTTTAATAAAAGATATGAGACCTTATGAATGTAAGCTATGTAATTTATTCCGGACCTTTCTCTTCCGTATCTTGCTGGCATGGAAATGTCAAGAACTACGGCATTCAGTGTATTTAACTTAACCAGCAAATCATTACAATATCCGTAGCGCTTGTAAATATTATCCAGATTCAGTCGTTCAAGTAAATTTCTGGAAATAGCAGTATATCCGTTTTGAGGATCCATGATTTGCCAGTATCCGCTCGCAATTTTCGTCAGCAATGTGAGCAAAGAATTTCCGACGAATCTCCATTTT
>MNZY01000162.1 GCA_001873845.1 Candidatus Altarchaeum sp. CG2_30_32_3053
ACATCAAAGGATTACGCAAAATCAAGCAAAAATTTGAGAAATTTTAAATTTGAAGATGAAAGTAAAGGAGGAAAATTAGTGTTGTCTCCGAATTTTGTTTGTGTGAAAAATTTAAATTATGATAAACAAGAGGTGGAAAAAATAAGGAAAAATTTAAATTTGAAAAATAAAAATGTCTTGCTTTTTGTTGGCAGGCTTGTTAAATATAAAGGGGTTGAATATTTGATTAATGCCTTTAAAGAGATTGAGAAAGAAAAGAATAAAAATAATGGTGTTGTGCTGTTGATAATCGGAGATGGTCCTCTAAAAAGGGATTTAGAAAATCTCGCATGTAATGATGAAAATATAAAATTTTTAGGAAAGGTTGAAAATTTAAGTCCTTATTATGCATTATGTGATATCTTTGTTTTACCATCAATAACAAGGCAGGAGGCATTTGGAATAGTTTTGGTTGAGGCAATGTCCTTTGCAAAGCCATGCATTACTACAAACATTGAATCTGGAATGAAGTATGTTGTTGGTTATGGAAAAGCAGGAATTCTGGTTAAAGAAAAGTCTGTTGAGGACTTAAAAAATGCAATTGAAAGTTTAATTGTTGATGAAAATTTAAGAAAGGAAATTGGAAAAAAGGCAAGAAAGAGGGTTTTGGAAAAATTTAGTGATAAAATTGTTTTGGAAAAATTTGAAAAGGAAATTTTAAAATGTGTAAATAAAATATGAACAAAAGGATTGATGTAAATTTCATTACAGGTATAAAAGCGGATAGGATATATGGATTTTCGGTTTATGAGAAGGACCTTTATAAAGGTCTTAACGATAAAGTAAATTTCAATGTTATTTCAATGAATTCTCTGCCTTTGCCTGTTGGAAGGACATTGAGTAGAAATTTCTCTTTGTATTTTTTATATCCTTTATATCTAAAACTTAAAGTTAAAAAAAATGTCATAAATCACATAACAACACAAAAAAATGCGTTTGTTCTAAATTATATAAATCCTAAAAAAAGCATAGTTACATGTCATGATATAATTCCTTATATTTTCAATGAATTTGGAGAGGTAAGAAAATTTCTTTTTGATTTATCTGTGAAAGGAATGAAAAAAGCAGATAAAATTATTGCTGTTTCAGAATCAACAAAAAGGGACTTAATAAATTATTTGAATTTTCCTGAAGATAAAATTAAAGTTATTTATGAATCAGTTAATACTAACGTGTTCAAACTAATAGATAATGCAAGAGAAAAATTAAAGGAAAGGGGATTTGATTTCGGAGATAGCAAATTAGTTTTATATGTGGGTTTGGACAAACCAACAAAAAACATTCCTGCACTTATTAAGGCATTTTACAAGTTGAAAAAAAAGATGCAAAATGTAAAATTGATAAAAGTAGGAAGTTATGAATGGAAATCCGAAAGGACTAAAATTTTAAATTTAATTAAAATTTTAAATTTGGAAAAAGATGTTTTGTTTTTTGAGAATATCGGTGTTGAAAATTTGTCTTTATTTTATAATGCTTGCGATGTTTTTGTTTTTCCGTCGCTTTATGAGGGCTTTGGTTTGCCTCCATTAGAAGCGATGGCTTGTGGCTGTCCTGTAATTGCTTCAAACAAATCGTCAATTCCTGAAGTTGTTGGAGATGCAGGAATTTTGATTGAGCCGGATGAAGATAATTTATTTAAATCAATGTTTAATTTATTAACAAATGAAAGTTTAAGAAAGGAACTTTCAAAGAAAGGATTAAAACAGGCAAAGAAATTTAGTTTAGAAAAAGAATGCGAAGAAACATTAAAAATTTATGAAAAATTAAGATGAAAGCAGTTATACTTGCTGGCGGACTTGGAACAAGATTAAGCGAAGAAACCGATTTAAAACCCAAGCCGATGGTAGAAATTGGAGGAAAGCCAATTTTATGGCATATACTGAAAATTTATTCACATTATGGCATTAATGATTTTGTAATATGCCTTGGGTATAAGGGATATATGATAAAAGAATGGTTTGCAAATTATTTTCTTCACAATTCAGATGTGACAATAAAACTAAAAAATAATGAAATAAAAGTGTATAATACGCAAACAGAAGATTGGACTGTTTCATTAATAGATACTGGATTAGATACTCAAACAGGAGGAAGATTAAAAAGAGTGAAAGATTATATAAGTAACGAAACATTCATGTTTACCTATGGTGACGGTGTTGCAAATATAAATATTGATGAATTACTTAAATTCCATAAAAATCAGGGAAATTCCGTTCTTGCAACAATGACTTTAGTTCAACCACCCGGAAAGTTTGGTTCTGTGGAATTAAATAAGGATAACATAATTACAGAATTTCATGAAAAACCTGCAGGAGATAATGCATGGATAAACGGCGGCTTTTTTGTTTTAGAACCAGAAGTTATTAATTATATAAAAGATGATAACACAATCTGGGAAAGAGAACCGTTGGAAAATTTAGCAGAAGAGGGGCGATTAATGGCGTATAAACATAAAGAATTTTGGAAGTGCATGGATACCTTAAGGGATAATAGAGAATTAAATGCGTTATGGGAATCAAAAAAAGCATTATGGAAAATATGGAACGACTGAATTTCTGGAAAAGGAAGAATGTTTTGGTTACGGGAGGAAACGGGTTGGTAGGTTCGCACATAGTTGAAGAATTGTTGAAGAGTAATGCAAATGTTATAGTTCTTATAAGATCCAAAAATCCGAAGTCATATTTCGTTATAGAAGGCCTAAATAAAAAGACAGTATTAGTATATGGCGATTTAAAAAATTTTAAAAGAGTTTACGATGTAATCTCAAAATATGAAATTGAATATATTTTTCATATAGGAGCACAACCAATTGTCCAAACAGCGGTAATAAACCCTGTTGAAACCTTTGAAACTAATATAAACGGAACTGTAAACGTGCTCGAATCAGCGAGATTATGTAATTCAGTGAAAGGTATAGTTGTAGCATCATCAGATAAAGCATACGGGAAATATGATAAACTCCCTTATACCGAAGAAACACCTTTAAAAGGAGAATTTCCTTATGACATTTCAAAATCCTGTACGGATTTAATAGCACAAAGTTATTTCAAAACTTATGATATCCCGATAGCAATCGCGAGATTCGGAAATATTTACGGGCCAGGCGATTTAAACTTTAATCGAATAATTCCAGGAGCAATAAAAGCATCACTCTTGGATGAAACCTTGGACATAAGAAGTGACGGGAAAATGATTAGAGAATACCTGTATGTTAAAGATGTTGCTGACGGATACTTGATGCTGTGTGAAAATATAAATAAATCAAAAGGTGAGGCATTTAATCTATCAAGCGGCTTAAAATTAAGCGTTTTGGAAGTAGTTGAAAAAATTTCAGAAATTATTAATAAAAAAATAGATTACGAAGTATTGAATTTAGCAAAAAATGAAATTTACGAGCAATACCTGTCAACAGAAAAAGTTGAGAAATTTTTCGGCTGGCACACTAAACATTCATTTGAAGAATCGATAAAAGAAACAGTTAAATGGTATGAAAAAATATTAAAATGAAAAAATGCAGAGTTTGTAAAAGCAAAGATCTAAAACTATTTTTATCCTTAGGTAGAACCCCCCTTGCAAATAGTTTTCTTGAAGAGGATCAGTTAAAACTGCCAGAGGAATTTTATCCGCTTAATGTATGTTTTTGTGAATCTTGCGGATTTGTACAACTTGCCGAAGTAGTCCCTGCTGAAAAAATGTTTAAAAATTATATATACGTTACATCTACCTCAGAGGAAGCCCGTAACCATTATAAGCTTTTAGTTGAAGATGCAATGAATAAATTTAAACTTCCTGAAAATTCACTCGTGGTTGAGTTTGCAAGCAATGACGGTACTTTGCTTAAAAATTTCAGGAAATTCAATGTAAGGGTTTTAGGCGTTGAGCCTGCGGAAAATATAGCACCAATAGCAGAGGCAGCGGGAATAGAAACAATAAATGACTTTTTTAACCGGAAAGTTGCTAAGAATATAGTTGATTCTAAAGGCAAGGCAAGTATGATTATAGGAACTAATGTGTTTGCTCACATTGATAATTTAGATGAAATAATGAAAAGTTTTCAGATTTTACTTGATGATGAAGGAGTTATTATAATAGAGTCCCCTTATCTTGTGGATTTCTTTGAGAAAACCGAATATGACACAATTTACCATGAACATGTTTCTTATCTGTCCTTGATTCCGTTAGTAAAATTTTTTGGTATGTACGGCTTCAAGATATTTGATGTTAAAAGAACCAAAATTCATGGAGGTTCAATCAAGATATTTGCATCCGGAATTAATTCAAAATTTAAAGAAACAAAAAACTTATCTGAATTATTATTATTAGAAAAGAAATTGGGTTTAGATTCAATAAAACCCTATCTTGATTTCGCATTGAATGTCCAGAAATCAAGGGTAAAATTACTGGAGCTTTTATACAAATTGAAGTTAGAAGGCAAAAAGATTATTGGCTATGGTGCAGCAGCAAAGGGGAATACGCTTTTAAATTACTGTAACATTGGAACAGATATTCTTGATTATATTGTTGATAAAAACCCTTTGAAACAGGGTAAATATACACCTGGAACAAACATACCTGTTGTTCGCCCTGATAGAATTTTAAAGGATCATCCTGATTATATGTTGATACTTGCATGGAATTTTGCGGATGAGATTATGAAAGAGCAACATAAATTCAAGAAAATAGGAGAGAAATTTATAATACCTATACCTGAAGCTAAAATAATTTAATATTCAGTGAAATGATATTCAATAAAACAAAACTTGACGGAGTGTATGTAATTGAACCGGAATTAAAGGTTGATGAAAGAGGCTACTTTAACAGAATCTTTTGCAGGGAAGAAATGGCTAAAAATAGGATTAATTTCAATATCATTCAGGTAAATCATTCCCTAACTAAAGAAAAGGGAGCTATACGAGGAATGCACTTTCAAAAAGAACCTAAAGCAGAGGATAAAATCGTTCAGTGTCTGAAAGGAGCAGTCTACGATGTTGCTGTTGATGTAAGAGAAAATTCACCTACTTTTGGTCAATGGGTTGCTGAGAAGCTAACAGAAGAAAATAAAAAAATGATTTATATCCCAAAAGGATTTGCACACGGGTTTCAAACACTAACAGAAAACTCCTTTTTGCAGTATTTCATGTCCGAATTTTACTCTCCCGAACATTCATCAGGAGTTAGATGGAACGATCCATTTTTTAATATATCATGGCCGATAAAAAATCCAACAGCAATTTCTGAAAAGGATCAAAACTGGCCGTTAATAAAGAAAATATGAAAATAGTTATAACCGGAGGTACCGGGTTTATCGGTTCAGCATTAGTTAGGAGATTAGCTGCAGAGGGTTATGATGAAGTATATGTACTTGATAAAGACATTAGCAATATATTTAGGATTGAATCGGTAAAAAATAAAATTAATTTAATTGAAGGAGACATCTTAAATCCAAAATCCTATTTTGACAAAATAATAAAAATAAAACCTGATGTTGTATATCATTTAGCGTGGTATGCAGAACCAGGAAAATATTTAACGAGTCTTGAAAATCTTGAACATTTAAAATACGGCATAGATTTTATTAAATTTCTCTTTGAACTGGGTGTGAATAAAATAATTGTTACAGGAACTTGTTTTGAATATGATGCAAGCTACGGTTATTTATCTGAATCTACTCCTGAAAAGCCCGCACATCTTTATTCATCCTGTAAGTTAGCTTTAAAAAAGGTTGCTGAACAATTAAGCTATATTTATGAAATACCTTTTGTCTGGGCAAGAATTTTTTATTTATATGGCCCTTATGAACATCCAAATCGGCTTGTTCCGTACGTTATTAACTCACTACTTAATAATAAAAAAGTTGAACTCAGAAGTCATGGTTTACAAATAAGGGACTATTTGCATGTAGATGATGTTGCACAAGGTCTTATCTGCTTGCTGAACGAAGAAAAAACATCCACTTACAATATTGGTTCAGGAAACCCTGTGCGTGTCAGAGATTTGGTAAACCATATA
>MNZY01000172.1 GCA_001873845.1 Candidatus Altarchaeum sp. CG2_30_32_3053
CAACCGGTTCAAATGTGTGGAATGAAGGGTTTAGTAATTAATCCCTTGGGAGAAATAATCAGACTTCCAATTAAAAGTTCTTATAAAGAAGGATTTGATGTTTTGGAATACTTTATTTCTACTCACGGAGCAAGAAAGGGAACAGTTGATACTGCCTTGCGGACCTCTATGGCCGGTTATTTGACTCGAAGATTAGTTGATGTTGCCCATGAGGTGATAATTTCTGAAGAAGATTGCGGTGATAAGCAAGGAATTGAAATTTTTAGAAAGGATGCTGACGAAATTGGCCAAAACTTCGTTTTTAAAATTGCGTAAATCGTAAAATTTTACTATAACAAAACATAATTATTACCTTTATTTATTATATTACATATTACCTCTAAAAATGGATGCTGAAAAAATAGAAAATTTAAAAGAAAATTTAACTGAAATAATAACAGAAGACGAATTTGATAAATTAAAAGAGGGCAGCATTGTCTATTGTGGATACGAAACATCGGGGCCATTTCATATAGGAACTATGACAACTGCCTTAAATTTGCTGAAATTTATGGCTGCCGGATTTAAGGTAAAAATTTTGCTCGCCGATGTTCATACGAAACTGAACCGCAAAGGAGATGCCCAGTTTATTGAAGAAATGGTGAATTACTGGAAAAAATGCTTCATTGCACTCGGATTAAAGGATGCGGACTTTGTCTGCGGTTCTGATTTTCAGTTTAAAGAAGATTATATGAAAGATGTATTACGGCTGGGACTGGAAATTACAGTAGACCGGGCAAGGAGAAGTATGCAGGAAGTGGCAAGAGACCTTGAAAACGCAAGGGTTTCACAGATGATTTATCCACTTATGCAGATTGCTGACATGAAGGCGCTGGATGTTGATGTTGCTTACGGCGGGTTAGAACAAAGGAAGATTCACATGCTTGCACGGGAAATTTTGCCGGCAATTTATAAAAACATTGTATTTGTCCATAGTCCTTTAATCGTATCCTTGCTGGGACCAGGTTCAAAGATGTCAAGCAGCAAGCCGGAAACAATGATAAAGATTGACGAAGAGCCGGAAGCAATAAAGAAAAAAATTTCATCCGCATACTGCCCAATCTCAAACGAGGATAATCCAGTTTTACAAATCTGTAAATTCATAATATTTTCAAAAAAAAATAAATTTGCGGTAAAACGGCCTGAAAAATTTGGGGAGAATATTGAATTTGACAATTACGGCGAATTAGAGGATGCGTTTATAAACAAAAAACTACATCCTGCCGACCTAAAGAATGCAACCGCTGAACACTTAACAGAAATTTTAAATCCTGTAAGGGAGGAAATAAAAATTTAGAATTGTCAAATTTGATTTTACCTGGTTTATAAATTTAAGTCTATAATTTTAATTATAGCGAATTCGCTAACTTCATACACTTCGTTACGCCCACCGTGTCCGTGTATTTCAAAACAGGAGATAATTTTATTATAAGGTAAATGCCGGCGTTTGTGAGGACCGCGGCTGGAAAATTTACACCAAAGAAACACATGAAGAGATTCAAAAAATCAGAGAAAAAATGAATAACAAAATTCCGGAATTGAAGCAAATCAGGTACATTCATACATATCCTGTCGCAGAAGGTGTTTGATTGAAATTTTATACGAAATAAGAAAGTAAATAAGATCTAAACAATAAATTTAACTCCAAAATTTAATTAATAACAACATAATTATAACAACATAATTATAACAACATAACAATAAAATGGATAACACAGCAGATAACACAGCAGATAAAAAAGAGGGCTTTAAATTAATTCAGAAGACTGATAAAGACATAGAAATTGAGGTCATGGTTGTAAAAGAAATTCCCAACCTGATCAGAAAAAAACTGATAGAGAAAAAGATTGACGCTTATGTCTATGCGCCTCATCCGCTGCTAAACGGTCCACGGATACACATTCACTCATCAAACCCAGTAGATGACCTTATTTCAGCAGGTAGGGATGTTGAGGCCGACTTAAATGAATTTAAGGAATTGTTCGATAAAGAATTCAAAAAGGTAAAAAAAGAAGACAAGGAAGAAAACGAAAAAAATGTCCTGAACCCAAAGAAACCGGAAAAGGCCGCTGAAGAATCTAAATCAGTGGGTGAAAAATCGGAGAAAGAAGGAAATACAGAAGAAAAAGAAGGAAACAAAATAAAAAAAAAGGGACGAGGACGGCCAAGAAAAGAACAAACCAATGTCTGAAATTTGTAAATTTTTAAGGGCTTGTAGCTCAGATTGGTTAGAGCGCACGACTGATAATCGTGAGGCCTGGTGTTCAAATCACCACAGGCCCGTTTATTTTAAATTTTAAATTTTTTTGAACTTCTGGAAAAATTTTAATTATGAATTTTAATTATGAAATTACCATCATCAAATGAAATCGTCAGTAAAAATTTTTGAAATTTTCGGAATTTCTGTAAAATTACATATATCGTTTTTAATATTCATGTTGTTTCTGTTTATGCTTTTTGTGTTTCTCAACGGACTCATAGCGGGAATTGTATCTGTTTTCCTGTTTTTTATTTTGTTTTCTATTGTTTTGCTTCATGAACTCTCACACTCTCTCGTTGCCATTGAATTCGGATTTAAAGTCAGAAGTATAACCCTTCTTCCGTTGGGCGGAGCAGCAGATATTGAAATGGATGAAAATCCCAAAGCAGAACTTCTGATGGCTTTTGCAGGGCCTTTATTTAACATTTTATTTGCATGGATTTGTCTTATTTTGCTTATGTTTTTAACCCCGAACTGGAATCATTACCTTAACATTTTTGCATCAAACTTTTTGCTTGACGGCTTTGGATTTTTGGGCTGGCTGATATGGATAAATTTTATGCTTGCTGCATTTAATCTTCTTCCCGCATTTCCGATGGACGGCGGAAGGATTTTAAGGGCATTCCTTGCGTTATTTATGAATTATCTCAAAGCAACAAAAATTTCATTAACTATTGCAAAAATTTTATTCTCACTGATGATGCTGGCCGGATTATTTCTGACGCTTAAAGGATACGGGATGAACGGTATGCTGCTGGTGTTTATAGCGATGTTTCTCTTTGTTGTCGGAGAAGGCGAAGTCCGATGGACAGAAGCAAGGGAAAAATTTAAAGGGATGAAAAACAGGGATATAGCAGTTCAATTACAGGAAATTGACGGAAATTTAACCATTAATGATGCGATAAATTTAAGTTCCTTTGCCTATTCTCACCCTTTATTTTTTGTTGTTACAATGAACGGAAAAACTGAAGGGGTAATCAAAATAAATGAAATAATGAACAAAATTTCAACCGGTAAAATTTCATATAACTCATTTGTCTATGAAGTAATAAATAAAAATGTTGCATTTGTTGAAGCAGATGATTTGGTAACAAAATCGTTTGGAAAAATTTTATCAGCAGATTTATGCATCGTCAGAGAGAACGGAATTGTAATCGGATATGTAACACGAGATATGATAAGCCCACATATTTATTAAGAAGGATAATGTTTTATATGGAGGCGTTTTCAATATTTTCAAATTTTAATTTTTATTTCCTTGTGCATAATTAGTGTCCATCCATAAACTTATAATTTTACTGAAAATCTGTAAGATTTTCAATCTTTAAAAATCTGTAAGATTTTTAAATTGTTAAAAACACAAAAATTTACCTTGAAAAAATTAAATTTTTTTTCAAATTTTTATATTTTGTGGACGAACACTAATTAAATCAAAAATGGATTTCATAAAAATAGCTGAAATTTTTGACAAAATAGATAAGGAAGGCATTACAGGAAGGATTGAACTGACAAAGATTGTTGCTAAATTTATTGCCGGTGTTTCGGATGAAGTCCTGCAAATCATATTGTTATTTTTTCAGGGAAAGACATTTCCTATATGGAGCAATAAAGAGCTTGGAATTGCAGAAAATCTGGTTGTAAAGGCATTATCAAAGACAACCGGGTGGAAAGAGGAAAAAATTAAGGCTCAAATCAGGGAAGAAGGTGACCTGGGAAATGTTGGGGGTAAAATTTTAAGCGGAAGAATTCAGCACTCTTTATTTTCATCCGAAATGGAAAATTTAACCGTAAAAGAAGTGAGCGATAGTTTTCAAAAAATTTCAGAATGCTCGGGCGGGGGTTCGCAGGAGAAAAAAATGCAGTTAATAGGTCAGATTTTATCCAAAGCAACAGAAACAGAGGCAAAATTTTTTGTCAGATTACTGCTCGGTGAAATGCGGGTGGGAATCGGAGAAGGCGTAATCAGGGATGCAATTGCAATTGCTTATAATGTTGAACCAAAGTTAGTTGAGCGCGGCTATTACCTGATTTCAGATATAGGAAAAGTAGCAGGAATTGCTAAGGCGAACGGAAATAACGGACTTGAAAATATTGTGCTTGAAATCGGTATTCCGGTCCGTGTTATGCTCGCACAAAAAGTAAATGGTGTCAGGGATGCAATTGATGAATTCGGAAAATGTGCTTTTGAGGTAAAATATGACGGAATGAGAATACAAATTCAGAAAAATAAAGCCCATATTTATTTATTCACAAGGCGACTTGAAAATGTTACGACCCAGTTTCCTGAAATAGTCAGAGCGGTTAAAGAAAATGTCCAGGCAGACAAAGTAATTATGGAAGGTGAAACAGTGGCAATACACGGCACAAACAAAGGAAACGAAGAAGAAAGAAGAAGGCCAAGGGTCTTTCAGGAATTATCCAGAAGAATAAAGAGAAAATACGATATTGATGAAATTGTAGGTAAAATTCCTGTTGAAATAAATTTATTTGATATCCTTTATCTGAACGGAAAACCGCTGATGAATGAAAAATTTGAAAACAGGAGAAAAATTTTGGAAAATACTGTAAAAACAACCGAGGCATTTCGTCTGGCGGAACAAACAATTACAGACAGCATTGAGGATGCGGAGAAATTTTATAATTATGCCCTAAAGTCAGGTCATGAAGGTGTTATGGCAAAAAAACTGGATGCTGCCTATCAGGCGGGTTCAAGGGCAGGATATATGTATAAGATTAAGCCGATTATGGAAACCCTGGATGTTGTCATTGTCGGGGGGACATGGGGGGAAGGGAGAAGGGCGCAATGGCTGGCATCGTTTTTACTAGCAATTAGGGACCCGGTAAGCAATAAATTTTTAACAATCGGCAGGCTTGGGACGGGATTCACAGATGAACAATTCAAAGAGATGACTGAAATTTTAAAGGAATTAATTATAAGAGAGGAAGGAAAAGAGGTTGAAATTAAGCCGAATGTTGTTGTTGAAGTTGCTTATGAGGAAATCCAGAAATCACCTTCATACACGAGCGGATATGCTTTAAGATTTCCGAGATTGGTGAGATTTAGGGATGATAAATCACATGAGGAGTCAGATACGGTTGAGAGGGTTGAGGAATTAAGCAGATGATAAGAAACTGCCAAATTTAAACAAGTCCGTTTTTGATTCCATATCTTTCGCATATTTTTATCGTTTTTTCCTCGATCTCTTTTTGATAGTCTTTTGAAGGGGCAAAAAAGATTCTATAGACCTTTGTATTTCGGCACGAGTTCAGGATAATGTTTTTCCAGAAATTTATAGTAAAGCGTCTTACAGTCAGCATCGCCATTTCCAAACAAAGTTAAAGCACCTATAAAAACAAAATCCGCCCCATATTGCTTCGCTGTCATTACCATTTTATCAATTTGCTCCCATGAATCTAAGTTGTACCGATAAAATTCCCATGAATGTAACTTTTTTATCACTGAATTTTCATTTATTTTATGAAAATTCAAAAAGATTGTGTGTTTTTATATCTAAAAAACATACAAAAAAAAGGGTATGGATATTATGGTACAGATATATCAAATCTTGCTGGTGAGTTGGGCGTTACTTGGCATGGACTTCAAA
>MNZY01000160.1 GCA_001873845.1 Candidatus Altarchaeum sp. CG2_30_32_3053
ATAAAAACAAAAATTTTGGCGAGAGATATAGAAGTTGAAGATTTGGCTTATGCCGATGGTCTTGGATTAAATTTATACCACTTGAAAAATTTTGAAGATGTTGAAGAAATCATAAAAGAAGTCAAAAAAAAGGAAAAGGTATTTGCTGTTCATGCGGGTGAAACAAAAGGCGAAATCAAAGAAGCATTAAATTTGAAGATTTTGCCAGACATAATTATCCATTTTTTAAATCCAAGTGAAAAAGAAATTAAAGCTGTAAAAATGGGCAAAATAACTGTTGTTTTATGTCCGAGAAGTAATGCCTTGCTCAAATGCGGAATCCCTGATTTAAAGGAAATAATAAAAGCGAAAATTAATGTTTGCTTGGGCACAGATAATGTCATGCTAAACTCCCCTGACTTATGAAAAAAGACAGAATTTGCAAAATTAATTAATTATTTAATACAAAAGTTTCCCAATTCATTAAATTATTAATATTAAACGTATAAATAATCTCAAAAATTTATACAAAAGATTTAAATCCTTGTTTTAGGAAATATTTTCACAATTTTAAAATCAACAGATTTTCAATCTTATTTTAAATTTAAATCTCCGAACGAAGTGAGGTGACAAAATGTTCTGAACATTTTGTAAATCTCCGAACAACAGCGAGGTGATTTGTTAATGAAGTAAATTGAAATAGGAAACTTTTGTTTAATATATTATTTAATTTATTTAATATCCAAATTTAATAAATTATTTAGTGGTTAAAATATAAAAAATTAACTATTCAAAAAGTGCTAAAAATGGAAAAAATAAATAAGTACTTGTTGGTTATGGCTGCCGTTGCAGTGTTTGTTATCTGCATAGCGTTGTTTGCAGGAGGAATTAATAATAATGTCAAAATAGAAAATGCAAGCATGCTCATAACAGATAATAAAACAAACATTAATCCTGAAGGTGAAATCACTACTCCTTCATCAATCAGTTTAGACGATAAAAAAAATATTCTAAGCAAGTATAAAAACACAAACCCAAAAAAAGGCGGATTTAAAATAGAAAGAGGTGCAAAAATAAATGTTACTAATATACCTGTGCCAAAGGAAATAGTAATTGAGGCAATTGCCAACGGAGACAAAAAAGTTACAGAAGAAGATATTATTGCAATTGCCAAAGAATACAATATGAATGTTACAGAAATTAAAAATGGAATAATTGACGCTAAAACTTGACAAAATAGTTCATAACCTATAATCTTTAGCCTAAAATGCATCACCAATTTTAAAATGCTAATGAAAACTAATTGCCAGTCATGGAATAATCATTACATGTTCGCATGTTTTTCACTATTAAAATCATGAAAAGTTGTAACACTTATTTCATGACAAACTCTAAAATGGATGAAAATATTAAAAAAATAACAGAATTGTTGGTAAAGGAGATGGAGGTATTTCATTATGGTTTTAGTGATTTTAATAAAAAATACCAACTTATAAAAGAGATAAATAAGGATCTTTCTGTGTACCCAAGAGACACAGTAAAAAATATTATAAAGGATTTAGAAGACAAAGGGATAGTGGAGCATTTAAATATTGATCTACTGCAACCAAAAAAATCAAATGTGGTAACAGCGTATAAAAAAGATGATGTTATATGGGTCTATGGAGGAGAGTTAATACCTCTTATTCCCTCGCCACAAATTTCTACGCACAAAATATTTCTTAGATCTATTGACAACATGTTGGAAGAAGAAGCGTATTATAATATTATTGATAGGCTATTTCCTATGGTGTGTAATTGTGAACTCCATTGTAATTACGATGTTAATGGCAATGTTATGTTTATTGATAGCGTGAGAAATATATTAAAACTTATTGGAGCAAAAAGTGTAGAAGTCAACATAAAACGTGGAGCAATATTTTTTCAACTTTCGCGAAAAAGGATAAAATATTGGTTTGGCGGATCTCTTAGTAAAACAAATCCTTTATCTAATGGGGAATCGTTACTAAAAGGATTAAAAATTATTAAACACTCTGAATCAATTGTTGAGTTACTTCATGTTATTAGAGTATATAATGAAAAAAGTAATCCTCTTGTGGTATTCGAAATCACTGAGATTGGGGATCCGGGGAGTTTTTATGGATTTACAATCAACAGCGCAGAATATGAGGAAAAAATTTTTGAAATCTTGGAAGAATACGCATCCAAGTACAAATGTAATTTAGTAATCAAAAATGAACAAAAAAACACGAATGAAAATGTCAAGAAATAAATATATTTTTTGGGTTGTAGCGATTTTATTAATATTTAGTATGTTATTGAGCGTATATGCTGAACAATGTACATTATATAAAAACCCTAAGATAGAGGTTAAAAAAGATAGCCATGAACCCTATGGCGACCATTACAATATTTATATAAAAGCAAAAGGGAAAGAAAAAGAAAATTGGCATCTTAAGTCTGAAAATGGCCAGTCTAAAGTTTGGGGACCAGGAGTGCCTTATAACAAAGGCCCAAGTGGTGTTGGATATTCCCCGTCTGAAGCATTTAAAAATGCTGGAGCATCTCCAGGAACTGTTAGGCTTATCAAAAACATTGAAGGTAAGGGCGGTGTATTCAAGTCTTTTTCACCTCCACTTGAGCCTGTTATTCCAATAGACAATCCTCATACTAAACCACCAACTACTACTCCATATCTCATCCCCACACTCATATTATTGTTTGTTATAGTATGTTTTCTATTTATTTTTATGTTGACTATCTCTTCTGTATCTTATAAAAACAAAAAACATATTTTTCGAACTGCAACCACAGGATTTTTTATTGTAAGTATTATTTTCTCTTTTCTCATTTCTGCTGACGCTGCATGTTTAGCAAAGATAGGTGTAAAAGTTGGTGGCATTTCCACAAACATCTCAGCTCAGTTTTTAGAGAATTTAACTGATATCAAAGCGGTGGTTTATGATCCGTATTTAGAAGAGTTGATTTTTGTTGGGGAAGAGAATTATTCTTTGTCGAAGGTTGATTTGGATGATCTTGCGATGGCGTTGGAAGTTCCTAAAGAGGATCAGTGGGTTGATATGGATGTGGACGTGGACACAAGCGGTGTTACCTTTGGAGATTCAAGACTGGTTAATTCTTCAACAAGTTATAAATTGTTTTCAGCAGATTATTTATTGAAAAATATGACTTTGGATAATGTTTCTGATTGTGTGTGCTGGAAGAGATGCGGAGGCGATGAAACAAGGAGGATATGGATTTATCCGAATGAGTCTGTGTTGAATATCACGAATAATTCGTTTGTTTGGAATAAATTCAGTGTGAGCGTTAGTCAGGAATATCTCTCTGGAAGATCTGATAATTGCACGAACGAGTGCTGGAATTCCTGGGCGAGTCATCTTGCAAACAATTTTTTAAATTTATCAAAAGATCATGAAGAATGGAGTAAAGTTATATCCTCTGCAAAAACAGCTTCCATAGCCAATTGGGTTAAGGACAACAAGATCAATTATTCCTGGTTTTTAGAGAACTACACACGCAATCAGAATACTACGCCAAGTTTTGTACCAACGCAACACAATGAATGGTGGATGTGTCAATGCAATGGAAGCGACTGCGGAAACTGCAACGTTTTACTGAAATTCACAGAACAGGGAGACAGTTACACATGGGTTTCGGAACAGTTCGGGTACGAAGATTGCAGTACCTATGTTTCATACGGGGATGACATTTATACAACCTATAACTTGCCGTTCAACTTTCCCTTTTACAACAACCAATACTCAAGCATGTATATACACAGTAATGGATATATTACATTCGACAGTCCTGTTGCCGGCTGGTCTGGTTTCTGGAGTAAATTCATAAACCACAAAATGATTGCACTTGATACTCGAGACCTGATAACAAACATATATGTATGCAATCATCAAAACTATGTTACAGTAAGGCTAACTGGCGGATATTACGGAAAGACCACATCAGTAGATGTTGAAGCGTTGCTCTATCAAAACGGCACAATAAAATTAATGCTAAAAGATGTTGGCGCATATACTGATTATTGGGGCAATGGTATTATTACAGGTGTGAGTAATGGAACTGGAAAATATACAACTGCAACAATGGATTTATATGGTGGTGTAACCCTGGATTTTAACAACACTTATGTTAGAAACGAAAATGTTGAAGCGATAAAACTTGCTACATTGTTGTCAAGACCTTGGGATGATGAAGTAACTTGGAATGTCAGGTTTAATGGAAAAAATTATACTGCTGTTGCTTTGTCTTTGGGAAGCCCAAAACAAATAAATTATTCTGTAGATTATAACACCTATCATGAAACACCGTTAGGTGATGATGTGGATTATAATGCTTATGTTGTTTCAATAGTGCCAGAGACATTAGAAATTTCTCCGGGCAAGCCATTAAATTTAAATATGTCTGTGCAAGGAAAAGATATTATGGCGAATGTTTCTCTAAAATTAGTTCCATTAAATAGCACGCATATACAAGAAAGAAATATTATCTCGCAAAATAGTTTTAATACTATTGCATTATGGGAACCTCCTGTAAATAAAAATGCAAGTTTACAGATGCCTTCTAACTTAAAAAGAGGCTCTTATCAAATTTACGCTGAAACTTATGTTAATGGAACCTTGCAGGATATCGCAGTCTCAGATTACCTATACTACACACCAATAAATGGCGACTATGTGCTTTACAATGCAACTGAATATACAGTAACAAATGGTTCTATTGTTAATAATGACTGTTATGCGGATGGAAATTTAAGTGATTGCTATATGACAGTTAATTATGTAAAAAGAGAGGGCAACTATATTGAATTTTCCTTTAACCTGATCGGCACTGGTGATGGTCTGATCTATGCAAACGAAAACCTAATCGGAAATCTGAGTTTTTATGAAGATAATTATACATTTGTAATTCCAAACTTGAATTCATCTAAAACCAACATTATTTCAATAAAGATTTTTGATCATGAATATGAAGTGTATTATATACTAAACATCACTATCCCCTCTGCTCCTTGGGGGAATTCTTCATGGAAGTATAGGAAACCAATAACATTAAATTCGACGACGTATATTGCGGACTACCAATTTTCAATAACCTTAAATTCCACAAACTTTAACTTCTCAAAAGCAAACCCAAGCGGCTCAGACATAAGATTTATTGATGGAAACAAAGAGTTAAATTACTGGGTTGAATCATGGAATTCAACAAACGCAAAAATATGGATAAAAGTTAATCTGACAGCAAATTCAACGAAAACAATTTATTTATATTATAGAAATCCTTCTGCTACAAGTTTAAGTAATGAAAATGTGGTTTTTTTAATAAAGGACTTAAGTTTTGAAAAGGCTTCAGGAGATTGGATTTGGGGAGGACCAGGTAATCATAAACGTGATACTACTGAAAAACATCATGGCTCTTGGAGTGCTTTAACTGGGTTTAGGGATGCTTCCAATGTTGCCAACGGCTATGATTATGTTTATCAAGATATCATTATACCAAGTGAAGGTCAAACGATTTTAGAATTCTGGTGGAAATTTCATACAAACGATTACTGTAACTACGATTTGGCAACTATGCATATTAAGGATACCTCTAACAACATATTAGCCACTCCTTTAAACTTTTGTTGTTCGGGGTGTTCTGGATATAATGTTTTCCCTTGGCAAAAGGTAACCTATAATCTAACCCCTTGGGCAGGACAAACTATTCGATTGTGGTTTGAAACGGCAAATAGAGTAGATACCCTCTTTACCACATGGACATATTATGACCATGTGTTAGTTCGCAAATACACCTCCCCAGAACCATCAGTATCCATCGGAGCAGAGGAATCTAATTAATTTTTCTCTTTTGGATTATTATTAGAAGCAGTTTCAATTGAATTTTCGCCGTACACGTGTTTTACTTTTTTTATCTCACCCTCGCTGTGTGGATCACTATCAGAGATTTTTCAAATAAATTCTTGCCTTTTAAAATTAGCACACCTCTATGTGTAAAGATTTAAAATGCTCCTCAACTGCTCCTTCCTTAACAAAAATTTTGAAATTGTTGAAGAAGGAAATATTGAAATAGACGAAAACTGCGGTAAAATTTTGGAATGCGATGAAGGTTATGTAAGCAATGGCAAAAATTTCAAAGGTTTTTTAGTTATACCTTCGTTAATAAATGCACATACACACATAGGCGATTCTTATGCAAAAGACGCTGTTAAAAATCTAAATGTAAAACAATGCTGTGGAAAAGAAGGGATTAAATGGAAGATTTATAAAAAAGCAAGCAGTAAGGAAATTTCAGAAGGAATAAATGACTCTGCCTTGCAAATGCTCAATTCAGGAATTTCAACCTTTGCTGATTTCAGAGAATTTGGAATAAAGGGGGTTAAACAGTTAAGAAAGGCAGTTAAAGA
>MNZY01000161.1 GCA_001873845.1 Candidatus Altarchaeum sp. CG2_30_32_3053
AAATGCTTTTTTGATTTTATGTCTCGATTCTAAAATGTGAAATTTTTCAACAACATTTTAGAAATTTTTCCATAAAATTTTAATTTTATTACAACTTGTTGAGAAGCAGGATACAACCATAGGCATTCTAAGTGACATTAAGCAGGATACAACACATATTCAATCCAACTATGCACAATGAGATTGACGACTTAAGAGTAAAATATGAAAGGATGGAAATGGAGATTGGTGTGATAAAAAGGGTTCTCAAAGTACCCGTTGATACAGTAGTATAAATATATAATTTTTTTATTCTAAAACGGTTTTAAAAGAAATCTTTTCCTGTTTTTAGAGATATGTTCAAAAAACAGATGAACATTTAAAAAACTATGTGGTTTTTAATCTTTAAAAATCACCTCGCTGTCGTTTGGAAATTTTCAAAATCAATTGATTTTCAAAATGCCTTGAAATATTTTTAAATGAACAAACATTCTATTCTAATAAATGCCGCATTACATCCCGAAAAGTGCGATTTATTTGTTGAAGGAAATTTGGTAAATGTCATAACAAAAGAAATTTATAAAACAAGAATCGGAATAAAAAACAGAAGCATTGTTTATATTGAAAGAGATGAAAATATTGAATCAGATAAATTTTTACTTCTGTCATTTATTGACTCTCACATTCACATTGAAAGTTCTATGCTAATTCCTTCTGAATTTGCGAAACTAGCAGTTAAACACGGAACCTGTGCAGTTGTTGCAGACCCTCATGAAATTGCAAATGTTCTTGGAGTAGAAGGAATTAAATTTATGATTGAAAATTCAAAAAAGACTCCTGTGGAAATTTATTTTAATATTCCTTCCTGTGTTCCGGCGGCAGAGGAATTTGAAACATCTGAAAAAATTTCTGTTGGAGGCATAAAAAAACTAATGAAACACAAAAGGATATTAGGGCTGGCAGAGGTAATGAACTTTCCGGGAGTGATAAAGTGCGAGCCGGAAATTATTGAAAAACTCAAATTGTTTAATTCAAAAAATTTTGTAATTGACGGACACTGTCCAAATTTAAGAGGCAATTCATTAAATGCTTATGCAATATTCGTTCGGTCATGAATCAACAGAATACAGCGAGGCAATTGAAAAATTGAGAAAGGGAATGTACCTGATGCTCAGAGGCGGCTCTGCTGCAAAAAACATAAACATTTTGAAGGAAATCATCAGGAATAAAATTTCTACCGACAATTGTATGCTCGTATGTAATGACATCCATGCCGGCGAATTAAACAGGGACACATTAATTTACAGATAAAGAAGGCAATTGAAATGGGGATGGATGAAATTGACGCAATACGACTGGCAACTTTGAATTCTTCAAATTACTTTAATTTAAAAAATTTAGGCGCGCTCGCAATCGGAAGGGACGCAAATATAACTATTGTTGACAACTTAAAGGACTTTAATGTTGAGACAGTAATATTTAAAGGTAAAATTGTAGTTAGCAGCGGAAAAATTTTAGCAAAATTTAAAAAAAGAAAAATTTCCGAAAAATGGACACATACTGTCTGAAATGGTGCGCATAATAAAGGCAATTGACGGACAAATATTCACAAAAGAAGAGATAACGGAAGTTGAGGTCTGGGATTATTGTCTGATGGAAAATTTAAACAAAGATATACTAAAGATTGTAGTTGTTGACAGGCACAAAGGTAAAAATTTTGCAGTCGGATTTGTGATGGGCTTTGGAATAAAGAACAGAGCAATTGCATCAGGTATATCGCATGATGCTCACAATATTATAGCAGTCGGAAGTGATGATGAGTCCATAATCAAGGCAATTAATGAAACTGACAGAATTCATGGAGGAATTGTTGTTGTCCATAAGAGCCTGGAGATTTATTCACAATATTCGTTACCTTTAAAAATAGCAGGTCTGATGTCAGATGATGCAGACAAAGTCATAAAAGGAATAAAAATTTTAAGTAAAAAAGCAAATGATATCAAATGCAGATTAAGTGAGCCATTTATAACGCTTTCATTTCTTGCACTGCCTGTGATTCCTGAACTGAAAATTACCGACAGGGGTTTGGTAAATGTCATGAATTTTAAATTTATGGATTTGATTGTATAGTAAATTTAATGTCATCACCATATTTCGGATATTTTAAATAAATTTAAAACGAAATTCTAATTTATATAAAAATTTAACTAATACAAAAATTTAATTATCAGATTAATACACAAAAATGTCAGTCGGAATTGTTGGTTATGGAGGTTATGTCCCAAGATTCAGAATAAAGGCAGAAGAAATAGCAAGGGTCTGGGGAGAAGATGGAAAGAGAATGTCAGGCGGTTTAAATGTTTATGAAAAGTCGGTTCCCGGAATGGATGAGGATGCGGCGACAATTGCAGTTGAAGCAGCAAGAAATGCAGTTCAGCATGCTAGTATCAGTCCGCAGGAAATAGGTGCATTATATATTGGTTCCGAATCGCATCCGTATGCTGTTAAGCCAACGGCGACCATTGTTGCGGAAGCAATAATGGCAACACCAGATTTAATGGCAGCAGATCTTGAATTTGCATGCAAAGCGGGAACAGCAGGAATTCAGATGTGTATGGGACTTGTCAAAGCAGGAATGCTGAAGTATGGAATGGCAATAGGCACAGATACTTCGCAGAGCAGGCCGGGTGATGCCTTGGAATATACTGCCTCGGCAGGAGGAGCAGCTTATATAATCGGAGGAGAAAATCTGGTCGCAGAAATTTTGGACACATATTCTTTTACAACAGACACACCAGATTTCTGGAGAAGAGATAGTGCAGAATTTCCAAGTCATGGCGGAAGATTTACAGGAGCACCCGCATATTTCAGACATATATCATCGGCAGCAGCTAAAATTATGGAAAGGAATAATTTAAAGCAGGATGATTTTAAATATGTTATCTTTCACCAGCCGAACGGAAAATTTCCCCTTGAAGTCGCAAAGAAATTAAATTTTAAGAAAGAGCAGGTTGAACTGGGATTACTTGCTCCGTACATCGGAAATACTTATTCCGGGGCAACCCCTCTCGGACTGGCAAATGTTCTTGATTACGGATGCGAAGGCGATTTGATTTTAGCAACATCATTTGGTAGCGGAGCAGGAAGCGATGCTTTTGTTATTAAAGTTACAAAAGAGAATGAACGAAGACGAAATCCGAATCCGATAAGAAAATATATAGAAGATAAGGAATATATTGACTATGCGATTTATGCTAAATTTAAGGGAAAAATCAAAGGAATATATTTGAGAAAGGACTGAAAATCTGAAATTTTATTTTAAATTTTACTTTTATTTTAAATTTTATTTTGAAATGAAAAACACATCACAGATTATGCAAACCAGGGCAGTTGATCTGACTGTTTCTTATGTCAATAAAATGCTCGGAATGAAATTTATAACTGACGAGGTGCAAAATTTACTGATAAAAACAGGAATGGAATCAAAAATAATTAATACGAATCGTTTAAAGGTATATATTCCTCCTTACAGAACAGATATATTGCATGCTATGGATGTTGTTGAGGATATAGCGATTGCTTACGGTTATGAAAATTTTATTCCAGAAATTCCGAAGATTTTTACAATTGGACAAAAGGATAAATTTCAGGTATTCTGCGACAAAATAAGAAACATAATGCTCGGTTTAAATTTTCAGGAGAGTATGTCTTTAATCCTTACAAACAGGGAAAATTTATTTAAGCGAATGAATATTAATATTGAAGCAGAGAATGAGAATGTTGGGGATGCACAGGATGTCGTTGAAACGGAGAACGCATTATCAGCAGAACATAATGTCGTGAGGAATTATCTGTTGCCTTCATTAATTTCATTCCTTAAAAAAAACAAAACCAGAGGGTATCCGCAAAAAATTTTTGAGATTGGTCAGGCCATTGAAAAAATAAACGGAAAATTTCAGGAGGCAGTTAAAATCAGCGGAGTAATTGCAGGCACAAAGACAAATTTTTCCGAAATAAAGGCGGTTGTTGAGGGTATTTTGTTTTGTCTTACTGACAGTAGCAATGTTAAAGTTTTGGAATTTAACCAATGCTTTTTTATAGATGGAAGGGCTGCAAAAATTTTAACATTGACCAGAGAAACAGAGACAGATACGGGATTTTTCGGGGAAATTTCGCCGATAGTTGCAGAAAATTTTGCGATTGAGGTTCCTGTTACTGCTTTTGAAATAAATTTAACTGATTTGTATAGTAACATTTAAGGGCAGATTAAAAATAAAGATGAAAAAAACAGGAACAAAAACAAACACAGGAACAAAAACAAACACAGAAATAACAATGTAAAGATGGCTACGGATACTGAGGAAGAAGAAAAAGAGGTGGAAATTTATCATTTGAAGAAGGTAGTGCAGGAATTGAAAAAGATAAAGGGACAGCATACTGCTCTGATTTCTTTTTATATCCCTGCGGGCTATAACATGATACTGGCATTGCAGCAAATCCAGCAGGAGCAGGGGACAGCAGAAAATATTAAATCAAGAGTAAACAGGAAGAATGTCGTTGATGCTCTTGAAAGAACTGCCCAGCACTTAAAATTATTCAAAAAAACGCCTCCGAATGGTTTAATTGTTTTTTGCGGAAATGCATCTGAAATTGAAAGCATTCAAGATATAAAAATATGGAGTTTGGAACCGCCGCAGCCATTAATAGTAAAACTTTACAGGTGTGACCAGGAATTTATAACCAAGCCGCTGGAAGATATGATTTCCACAAGGGATGTTTACGGACTGATTGTCATAGACAATAACGAAGCAACAATCGGAATTTTAAGAGGAGACAATTATTCTATTTTGAAGACAAAGGAATCAGGATATCATGGAAAGCACAGAGCCGGAGGGCAATCTGCAAGAAGATATGAACGATTAATTGCCGAGCAAAGTCATAATTTTAAAAAATATATCGGTGACTCGGCAACACAACTTTTTATGCCTGTGTTAAATGAACTAAAGGGGATACTTGTTGGTGGCCCGGGTGCGACAAAGATTGAATTTATAGAAGAAGGAGGGATGCATCATGAGTTAAAAAAAAAGATCATAGCAGTAAAGGACATAAGTTATACCGATGAGTCGGGAATCAGGGAATTAATTCAGGCATCAGAGGACGATTTGAAGGATGTGCAAATGGTTAAACAGCAAAGAATGATGGCAAGATTTATGTTGGGGCTGGTTAATAAAAATGCAGAGTATGTAAGTTATGGGGAGGAAGCAAAAGAACTTTTGGAAAGAGGCGCAGTAGATATATTGCTTTTGTCCGAGGAAATAGGTGATGAAGAGATTGACAGGCTTTATGAAATTGCGAAGAAGAGTAAAACGAATGTTGAGTTACTGCCGACAACATTTGAAGAAGGATATCAGCTTTATAACACATTTGGAGGTGTCGGAGCAATATTAAGATACAGAGTTGATGAAAGTGAAAATTATTAAAATTTATAAAAATTTGTATTTGTATGGCACCACAGAGGCACAGAGGAAATAATTTTAAATTTAATGTAACCATTCAGCCACCCAAAAAATACACTCACTATTGTTAGTGTATTTACAAAATGTTCAGAACATTTTGTAAGATTGAAAATCTCAAAGATTTTCAGTATTTTAAAATCTTGTAGATTTTTAAAGATTGAAAACTTGCAGTTTTCAGTATTTAAAAAATTTCAAAGATTTTTTAAAGATTGAAACCGAAGGTTTCAGTATTTCAAAATTTCATTTTGAAAATTACAGGTGTTTTTTTTTTTGACTTTTTAGTATTTTTTGAAATTTTCAAAGGTAAATTTTTGCACC
>MNZY01000176.1 GCA_001873845.1 Candidatus Altarchaeum sp. CG2_30_32_3053
TTTATTCCATTAACAAATCACCTCGCTGTTGTTCGGAGATTTAAAATTTCTAATGAAATTTAAAATAAGATTGAAAATCTGTTGATTTTAAAAATGTGAAAATATTTCCTAAAACCAGGATTTAAATCTTTTGTATAAATTCTTGAGATTATTTATAGGTTTAATCTTAATAATTTAATGAGTTGGGAAACTTTTGTAATTAATGTTAATTAATTAATGTTGGTGGCAAGAAAAAACAGAGTCGGCAATACTCATTTTTCAATAACTTTGAAAGATGGGTATTTATATTTATATTAAATTTTTTATTTTTAAATTTAAAAAAATAAAAAAAATAAAAAAAAGAGAAAATTCCCCTCTCTCTGCCTTTTAATCTGTGTTTTATTGCAGCATCAGTTGTCCAACTGTATATGTGTCTCAACTACATTGCCCCAGAACGGGTTCCAATTTGGTTGTCCTGGCGGAGGAATAATAGCCCACGAAAGAATTGCTCGCACCCTTCGTACCGCGCAAATGCTTTCTAGCATTGATAGTAATTTTTTTGGCATTATTATGCCTTTCCTCACTGCATATTCTATCGGCAACTTATTTACATTTCCATTTCCGGGATCAAATACATTCACCTGTCCAAGTCCCTGGTCCTCCCACAGGTCAGTAAAGTTACCATTATTTGCCCAGTCAGCATAGAAGCGGACATATTCTGTACCCCCAAAGCCATTAAGACAAGAACCACCGTACCCATATGGTCGTTTTATATAAATCACACCCATTAATTCTCTTAGTTGCGGGTGATAACCAACAGCCATAAGTTTTTCGTACGCTGTTTGGTCATGTTTGCAGACGAACTTCATCGGGTTTTCTTTCCATTTTATGAACTCATCCTTTTTGATTCCTGACAACCCCAACCTAGCGTTTATCATTACATCCTTTATTTGCCCCTTTGCTACAATAGATTCCAATGTATCAGTTCCCGGTAGCATCGCTTTATATTCCTTTACTAATTTTTCATCCATGTTAATTACTAATTTTTCATCCATTTTTATTTATATTTATATTTTTTGTATTTACCTTTCGGCAAGGTTCTTATTTAAGGTGACCTTGTAAAGCACCCCTTGTCGGTGCTTGGCTGTGATATTCGTTCCTCAATAGCAATTGTCAGCAACACAGCCAAAATTGCTGTGCTATTAGGAACCTTTTTGTGTTGTCTTTTGTTTGCTTTCAAAAGAAAGCATCCCTCTATTAAGAGAGAACTCCCGATGTCATCACCCTATAAAAATTTTATTTTTGTTTTTTAATTTTTTTTATACACCTCCATTTTTTAATTTTTTTTTAGATTTTTACTTACACTCCACACATCCAGAATAAAATTTGAAAATTTTTAAGTATTTTTAACCTTGAAATTGAAGTGCGGAATATATAGTGAATTTATCTACATTTTACACTAAATTTAGTATTTATTAAGTTGCTTGAAGGGGGTAAAAAATTAGCAAAATGACTATAATATAAATTTACCATAAATTAAGATAATATATAAATTAAGATAATATATAAATTAAAATTTAAAGATAATATTTTAAAGATAATATGATAAATTAAAATAATATAAATTTACCATAAATTAAGATAATATATA
>MNZY01000207.1 GCA_001873845.1 Candidatus Altarchaeum sp. CG2_30_32_3053
CAAACACTTATCCAATCCTTTTTCATGTTAAGCGGATCAATAACCGAAACAGAAAACGAAAGAACCATTAAGTTAACAAGAAACGAAAAAGAACCAGAGATGATGGAAAAACTGGAATTAGGACTGAACGCTTTAAATAGTTTTGGTATTAATTATATTAATGGGAAAAAATTCTCGTTTCAATTGGTTGGTGACATTTAATTCGGTCAATTTTCTCATTTAGCCGATAGTCATGTATTTAAAAAATCCCACAGATTTTTTAAAGATTGAAACCGAAGGTTTCAGTATTTTAAAATCTCGTAAATTTTTAAAGATTGAAAATCTCAAAGATTTTCAGTATTTTAAAAATCCCACAGATTTTTTAAAGATTGAAAATCTCAAAGATTTTCAGTAAAATTGCATAAAGTTTTATTAGTGCTATTACAAACTATGTTTTAGGATTTATAGAGGAAAATATTAGAAATATTAGTAAAAAAACAAATATATTTTTATTTGACACCCAATCATTTACTCTTTAAGCGTGCGAAAAACATGTGGTTTAAACTGTATTTCCAACCCGTCATAAAAAACAGGCGTCAATTAATAGGAATTAACGGGTAAAATTTCAAAAGTCTGGATTATAAATTTTAGTCTATTTAAGCTTAAAAAATATATAAATCTCGGAAAGTCGGGACTATGAATAATTAGTTTACTCTTAAAATTGACAAATCAGGTATAATTACATAAAAATATGGGGTTTAATAAACTTATTATAGCGAGGGTTGGATTTGAACCAACGACCTCTGGGTTATGGGCCCAGCGAGAACTCCATGCTCCTCTGCCTCGCTGTATTATTTAAAAATAAATTTAAAACCGTGTTTATATTTATAAATCACTTTATAAATTAGACATCTTATAAATTAGACATCTTATAAATTATTCTTATATTTTCTGCATCTCAATTTTGTAAAAAAAGGCAAAGAAAACCGACCAATATTACATTTTATTGGTCGGATGAATTTGCCCGCATGTTTAAAACAGGAACCCGCAGATCCTGTTCAGTCCTACCAGACTGTAGGTTATCTTCGGGGTTGTTATCAGCTAGTACTATATCCCGCTCACTGAGAGTTTCCTCTCTGTTTAAAGCAGAATTTGTAGTGCTGCGGACTTGGGAAGCATCCGCAGGTGCGTTTTTAAAATCAGCAGATTTTAAAATACTGAAACCTTCGGTTTCAATCTTTAAAAAATCTGTGGGATTTTTTAAATACTGAAAATCTTTGAAATTTTTAATCTTTAAAAATTTACGAAATTTTAAAATGAGAGCGAAGCGAACTTATTTTTAACTCTCCTGATAACTTTTGGGTTGAGTGCCAAATAGACGTAGGCCATTGGTTTAATTAGACTGCTATAATAACCTACCTACAAAATAGATCGTATTCTTGTGTAATAATCTGTGTATAAGTGGTGGCTACATCTATATAAATTTTATGGAGCTTTTTTAAAAGCTACCGCTGTAATTAGACTAATGAGCCACCTCTTTTATATTAAATTTTTC
>MNZY01000165.1 GCA_001873845.1 Candidatus Altarchaeum sp. CG2_30_32_3053
GGTCCTATTACAAACTATGTTTTAGGATTTATAGGAGAAAATATTAGTAATATTACTCTAGATGACAACTTTTTGTTCGTGAGTTGATCAATTTGTATTCAAATTTGCAAAAATTTATTGAAAAATGTGACCATTTAAAAATTAACAGGACTTACTCGTGAAAACTTAAAAAATTTACCCTTTGTTTTTAGAGTGGCCAAATATTTCATTGGAAATACAAATTTATTTGTGATTTTATAATTATTTTGTGTTAACTCCTTCGTAAAAAGTTGTCGAGTAGAGTAAATAATTAGTTTTCATTTGCTAAATTTATTATTTATTCATATATATTCATATATTTATTTTTATACTGTTATAGTGAATTTTTCAACTTTTGATTATTTATTTTGAACATCAATATTATATATTATGTTTGAAGAGTAAATATATGAAGAGTAAATATATGGATAAAAACAATATTATCAAAAGATGTCAAAATGGCTATAATTATATAACAAAAAAGCTATATGCCAAAAAAGCTATATACCAAATTTATTATACAACAAAATCATCATGCAACAATTTTATTATGTATTTTTCCCAGCAGGATAAAAATCTCCCCGTATAATTCCTCCTGTTTCAGCAAAATTTTTCCTTCATCCCACAGGAATAAGAGAGAGATAAAATTTCGCACTATGTTTTCATTATCTGATATCTGGGAGAATTTCACACTATCAGAACTGCTATTGTTGTTGCTTGTATTACTGCCTGTATTACTGCCCTTGTTGCTGCTGTTATTTAAAAAATTTATTATCTTTTTGTAAATTTCATCTATGCTTTTTTTTATATCCGCAGATGGCGTTATCTCAATGATTCGTTTTTCAGTAAATTTCTTTTTAATTTCCTTTCTCTCGGATTTCAATACCTCATTTATAGCATTTATTAGCTCCTCTGCTGAAATTTTTCTCTTTAAAATACGTTTTGGAATGAGGGAAATATCCGTTAAATTTAATTTGTCAGGCAACCAGATGTTTTCATCATCATAAGTGTCATTTTCTACAACATCTGTATCTGTGTAATCATCGTCTTTACTTTCGTCAGGTATCAATACATCTGCCTTCATTCTTAAAAGAACAGCACAGACAATTAACGCGTTTGCAGGAATTCTGAAGTTTAAATTTTTCATAAGCTCTATTTTCGCAGAGTATACTTTTGCCAGTTCAACGATATTGACATCCCAGGGATCCATTGTGCTTATTATTTCATAAAGGACATCCTTCCAGAATTCCCCTTCTTTTATGTCTTTAATACCTTTGGGCATATTTTCTAATTCTGCCATCGGAAATTTTTGTTTTGTAATTGTTATTTTTTTTAATTGCTTTTTAATTACTAACCTAATATTAAATTAAAAATGCCAGATGACGAACTTGGAGAGATAAGGAAGCGAAAGATGCAGCAGATGTTTCAGGAAAGAATGCAGGAACAGTACAGAGCCGAAGAACAGGAAAGACAGGTATCACAGCAATTGAAAACGATTACAGATAAAATTTTAACTTCCGAAGCAAGCGAACGGCTGAATAATATCCGCTTTGCGATGCCTGACTTTGCCAGCCAGATTGAAATTTTGCTCGTTCAGCTGTATCAGGCAGGAAAAATAAGGGGACAGATTGATGATAAACAGTTTAAGGAAATACTTATTCGGCTAAAATCAAATAAATCGGAAGAATCAGGAAGCATAACGAGAATTTCAAAATAGACCTTAAAAATTTAAATGTGCCGTAACACCTTCTGCAAAACAAATTGATATGAGTTTGAGAATTGCAGAAATAAAGGAATAAATTTTTTATGCTTTAAAAATTAATATTTATATTCGCAGAAATAACTGTTAAAGGTTGAGTGCCAAATAGAAGTAGTCCATTAATTTAATTTAATGTTTAAAATTAAATTTATAAATATCATAATATTTAATTTTACTGAAAATCTTTGAGATTTTCAATCTTTTAAAATTTACGAGATTTTAAAATACTGAAAACTATGAGTTTTCAATCTTTAAAAATCTTTTGGATTTTTAAAAAATTTATTTACTAAAAAATTTTTTTTAGTAGATTTTTAAAAAACATCTCACAAATTAATTATCCCAGTTTAAAGAGATGAGCACCGAAGCGATTAAAGAGACAAATACATTATCTCAAAGAAAAACAACCGAATATCAAAATGCTTGATGAATATAAAAGGAACGGAGAATTATTTTTGCGTATTATTAAAGAGAGTAATGAAAACAAAAACAAAGATATTGATGATTTAATAAAAGAAAATTTTAGAAAGCCCGTTTTGGAGTTAGTTGGTCATACAGCCATACCTGAAAATGCTTCTGAAAAAGATATGCTTGATGCAGTAGGATCGCCGTATAAAGGAGGATATTTTAAAATATCCAGCAACAGTTATGAAATCCTTTCCGCATCATTCTTTAAAACAAGAAAGGGTGTCTGTTCTTTGTGTGGCAAAACAACTGATGTGTTCTCAAATAGACCATATATTTTTCCATTTGAAAGGAAAATAGATTCTATATCGCCTGAAGATATGCGACTTCAATTTTGCAAAGAATGTGGATTTACTTTATATTGTGGAATGGCATCTTTATATAAGAGGTATGCTGAAAGACCCATAGAATTTTTCTTTGACTCATATAACCAGAAAAACCTGTGGACAATAAACAATCTTTTCAAAAACTCTGGATTACGGGATCCAAACTACTACAATAAAATTAAAAACTTTAAATTCTTTACATACCATCCGTATGAAACATTATTCGTAATTATTTTTGAATTTGTCAATAAACTAAAAGAAAAAAATCTTATAAATGAACTAAAAAATATTGACGATGTAAAACTCTTACTTGTTGTAGGTTCTGGACAAATATATGAAACACATATAACAGAAGGAAGTAAATTAAACAAATTTGTTAAATTCTTCTCTAAAATAATAGATGCCAGCAAGGAAAATTATCTCAATATTAAAAACAAAGAAAATCTTCCGACAGATAGTGAACATCTCATTTTTAATGGATTTTTAAATAACTTAACCGTGGGACAAAACAATAAAGAAAAGAGCAGATTACGAAATTTGTTTGTGAAAAATTTATTGAACGGAAAAATGGATTTTATAATATTGAATAAAATAATAATGAATAGGGTCAAAGATAAGGAAAAATGGCCTTTTCCTTTTTACTATCATAATTTTCTAAATTTATATATGAATATATTTAAAATGGAAACAGAACAACAAATGTTTGAGAAAATAAATAAATTAGGGTGGGATATAGGAAACAAAACAAAGGGGACAAATTTAGATAGTTTTGTATGGGAAATATTCAGAACCAGAGGCATAGAGGAGTTTTATAATGTGTTGGTTGAATTACAAGCAAAATTAGAGATGAATATGGACTTAAGGCCAATAAATGAATATGAAAAAGAATGGCGAAAAGTAAAGGCGATTTTATTGAATGGAATGTTAAATGCATTATCAAAATAAAAAACAAATATAAAATAAAAGACAAGAATATATAAAAATGGAACAACAAACAAAAGTAAAGGCAATTGAAATTGTAACTTTGACAAAGGTTGATCCGGCAAATCTGAACTCAAATGGAACAGAAGGCGTAATAACGGTGTTAAAGAAATTTAGAGACCCTGTAGAAAATAATGAATTTGTAAGGGTTTCGGGGCAATCCGTTAAGTATCATTTGAAGGAAATGTTGTATAGAATTGAAGAAAATGACAAACAAAAATATAAAGAATATCCTCTTAGCAATGTTTCTGGAACGGGCAAAAATTCAAAACGGGTTTTAGTTTCTCCGGGCGACCCTGAGGGATATATAGCAGATGACTTATTCGGGTATATGAAAACAGATACGAACAAGAAAAGAATTGCACCCGTACGAACGTGCGGAATGGTGTCTTTATTTCCTTATGAAGAGGATAGAGACTTTGGAGTGAGATATGATGAATCCGGAAACGAAAAACATAACATATATGAAACCGAGTTCTCGGCAAACATAATGCGATCAAATTTTTTTATAGAAACTGATAGAATAGGCGCATTTGATAAGACAGAGGTAGAAGACATCAAAGTAAAGACATTGCCTCCTGTGGAAAGAAATAACAGAATAAGGGATTTAATTAAATGTGTTTTAAGCTATCACCATGAAACAAGATCTACAAGATTTCTTACCAAGGTTTATCCTGAAGCAGTAGCAGTACTTTTCCTTAACAAAAAAATTCCCCTAATCGGAGATAATTTAAGAATTACTGGTAAGAAAGACAACAAATATCTTATAGATGCAGAATTGCTAAATAATGTTTTGAATGTATTTTACAGTTCCATAGTAAAAGGATATGTGGGTATTTTGGGGGGTAAATTTTATATAAATAAAGAAAAGGTAACAAACGCCAAAATTGAGGTTTTGGAGTTAAAAGAAATGTGGGACAAATTGGAAACGGAAAAATATGTTGAATAGAATGATCGGTATTAGGTTGTCAATAGTAGGAATATTTTCATTTTTTAGAGTACCGTATAACTCTTTGTTAATGGATTCTTATTTGTTTCCCCCAAAAACAACGATTGTTGGGATGATTGGTGCAGCAATGGGGTGGAATGAAGAACGTGTATTAGATGACATTGATAAGTTTAAATACGGTCTGATAATTAAAAACCCGGGTGAAAGAGCTATAGAGACCGCAACAATTTTTGGAAATCTAGAATATACCCCATATCCAATAACCAAAATTATGAATTACAAATCCTATCCAATAACCAAAATTATGAATTACAAACCGTTTTATGAAGTTTATATCGCTAGCGATAATAAAGATTTAAATATTGACAAAATATACGACGCTTTGAATGATCCAAAATTTACCTTGTATTTGGGGGACTCGGAAAGCTTATTCTATGCAGATTTCAAGCATCCAAAATTCTGCGAGAAAATAGAAATAAATAAGGACTTTGGAAATGAATTTGAATGTATTTTACCATCAGAAATATATAACAAAAAAGAGAGAATAGAGATGACGACAAAAAAAGTTATTCCGCCAACAGAAATAAAAATCCCGATAAATTTTACGGGAAAAGGAAAAAATAGAAAATGTGTGTTAAAAAATGTGTTTTACTATTCTGGAATTAAAGTTAAACTAAAAGAATCTGTTGAAACATATTATTATGGAAAACAACCCGTATGTCTTTTCTAATTTTACTGAAGATGAATTAAAATTATTGAAAAAATGCAAAGCCAAAACCAAACCCGATGAAAGTATATACAGTCATTCTTATAGGTGCTATAATTTATCTGCAAAAATTCTTGAAAAATTTTTTATTTCAAAGTCAGTTATTGAATATGAAAAAATAAAAATAGAACTAGATATAATAAAAGATATCTGTGCTTTTCATGTTTTGCTTCACGATTTGGGAAAATCAGACAGCAGATTTCAAGACAAAATAGATGGAAGAACAAAAAGTTGTCCTCCTCACGCATTGCTTTCATTAGAAAAGGCCAAAGAAAAGTTAATAGAAAGAACAAAAAACTATGATATTTCGGAAGAACAAAAAAAACTTTTGATATATATATCATTGCTTTCTATAGCATCTCATCACTCAGATTATCACAGAGATATTTATAAAAAAAATGAACATGAACCAGCTTACCAAATTTTAAAAGAAATTGTGAATCACTTAGATGAGTTAAAGTACCCTAATTATTACATCTCTCCTGAAATAAAGTTCCTCTATATTTTTTTTAACGGAGTATTAAGAATGTCTGATTGGATAAGCAGCGGAAATTTAGAGATAAAAAATTTATTTTTTGAGAATCATATAGAATTGTCCAAAAGAATAAAATTATACCTTAAACTTAAAAATTTCTCCCTATACGATCATCAAAAATATTTTAAAACTAACTTTAATTGTGGGTTTATGCGGCTTCCTACCGGAGATGGAAAAACAGAGACAGCACTTTTAGCAAATTTTCCAATTAACAAAGTTATATACACGCTGCCAACAGTTACGACTGTTGAATCCATGCGACATAGATTTGAAGAATGTTTCTATAAAGAAAATGTTTCATTTTCGCATCATTTGTTATTCTTATCCTTATATGATGAAGGAAGATTAAACGAAGAAATTTTGCATCAGTATTCTATGAAAAAGATCGTTGTTACAACGATAGATAAAGTACTACTTTCTCTTATGAATTACAGACATTATCCTATGCTCCAAATGGGCTTAAATAATTCTTATTTGATAATTGATGAAATTCACAGTTATTCTCCTTATACTCTTTCATTAATACTAAATGGTTTGGAATATTTAAAAAGGTACCACAATACAAAAATATTAGTTATGTCGGCAACATTGCCAAAAATTATCGAAAATGAACTAATAAAAAGAATTGGTGCTGAAGAGCTGATTGACAAGAAGATTGTTGAAGAAAGATATAAAGGTAAAAGAAAGGTAAACTTAAGGAAAGATTTTATTGAAGAGGATATTGAGTCAAATACAAAGAATATATTAGAAATGTTTAAAAAGGGTAAAAAAGTTTTGGTTGTGTTGAACACTGTTAATAAGGCAAAGAAAATATATGAAATTTTAAAAAATGAAAACAATCTTAAATGGGGCGATGAAATATTCCTGATTCATTCAAGGTTTAATCACGATGATAAAAAAGAAAAGAATAATTTTTTAGAAAAACTGAAGCAAAACAAAGATAAGAAAGGGTTTGTTCTTATAGCAACACAAATAGTTGAAGTCTCTCTTGACATTGATTTTGATGTTATGTTTACTGAAGTTTCTCCTTTTGACTCGCTCGTGCAAAGATGCGGAAGGGTTAACAGAAAAGGTAAAAAAGGGGCTTGTGATGTTTTTTTATTTTCTCCCGAAAGAGAATTGCCATATAAAAGGGAACAGATAGAAGCAACAAAAAAGATACTGTCAAACTTTAAATTAGAAACTGAAATGGATTTTCTAACAGCAAATGATGAATATTACAATGATATTGAGGATTTCTATAGAAAAGAATTTGACAAGAAACCTTTAGAAGATTTTAAAGGAATAGAAAGAAGTAATTTTGGTGAAGAATTAACGAGAACACGGGAAAGTTTTATTACTCTCCCGGTGATTCCAACAGGTGAAAATAATGAAATTTACACAAAAGTGAAAGAATATGTAAATATATTAGATAATTTATCTTCTTATAAAAAGGACAAAAAATTAGAAATAAACAGATTTGTGCTTGGAAATATAGTGGAGGTTCCAATTTATGTTGCCAAGGGTGATTTAAAAGTAAAAGCTGTAGATCAGGAGATATGGGATAAATTTGGAGTAATTTTTATAAATGCGACATACAATTCAGAAACAGGGATAATATCAAAAAAGCAAGGGGGTATAATTTTTTAATATAGCCCATGTTCTTTACAACACACAAATAACTAATAAAATCGCTGTTAAATGTAGAAATGAATAAAGATAAATGAAGGTAAAATAAATTTATCCTGGTTTGTTTCTACCGCAACTTATTATACGAAATTATAAATTCTAATACATTAACGAAATAAATTCAATAAAATAAATAAAATAACAAAAGTTTCCCATTTCAGTTTACTCCATTAACAAATCACCTCGCTGTTGTTCGGAGATTTAAAATTTCTAATGAAATTTAAAATAAGATTGAAAATCTGTTGATTTTAAAATTGTGAAAATATTTCCTAAAACCAGGATTTAAATCTTTTGTATAAATTCTTGAGATTATTTATAGGTTTAATCTTAATAATTTAATGAGTTGGGAAACTTTTGAAATTAAATACTTTTTATAGTATTAAATTTAATAGTATTAATGCCTAAT
>MNZY01000166.1 GCA_001873845.1 Candidatus Altarchaeum sp. CG2_30_32_3053
AGGACATACACAAAACAAATATGAATTCTTGACTTTTTATGTTCATTTACAAAATAATATAAGTAAGTCCTATAACTTATAAAAATAATAGTAAAAAAAAAAAAAACAAATATATAATTATCTCAATTTTAGTGGGGCAGCACCTTATATTTTAGAATTCATTTTTTATGCGGAGATTCGCCCTTTTTCCACGCCTGTCATAAGCTGCTACATCTTCAATACTTTTATATGGCTTTTTCACTATCAGATTTACTGTGTATTTTTCAAAAAAATTTAAATCCGCCTGAGACGGTGCAAAGCTTTCGCCCGGATGACTGTGCACAGAACCTGTCGCTTTGATACCTATCGGGACCATCCATAAATCAAGTGATGAAAAGGTATCTCCGTAAATCGTGTTCGGAATCATGTAAATTTCGCTCAAAACACTATCATCATCTTTTTCTGAAAGTAATGCTACAAATTCATTCGGATAAAAATTTCCTGCTGCTTCAAGTAGAAATTGCAGGCATTTCTCTGTGATAAAAAATTTTTCGTCTTTCACCTTCATTTTTAAATTTATAATCGTAAATTATTATTTTATTGTTTTATTATTCAATTATTCTTAAATTTTAAGAACAAACAATAAAAATAAATAAAAATAAATAAAAATAAATAAAAAATAAATTTAAAATGGAACCTTCTGTGCGACTGGTTGAAACAAAAAACATAAATTTTAAAAATCCGGTCGTTATTATAGGATTTCCCGATGTCGGACTTGTTGGAACAATAGTGGCACGCTATATTATAGACAAATTAAAATTAGAGGAAATCGGGCATATTGAATCCAACTTATTTCCGCCAATTCTTGTGATACATAATGAAAAAATACAGAACATAATACAGATTAATGGAAACGAGAATGTAATTGTCTTTACATCCGAAATACCAGTTCCTCTGGAAATTCTTAATGATTTGACAAAAGTAATTGCGGACTGGATAACTTCAAAAAAAGCAGAAATGACCTTTATAGTGGGAGGAATGCCAAATCAAAACCGACTTGAAATGAAAACCATTGTTACTCATGCAATTCCGACAACGCATCGCGCATCGGCAATTTTAAATAAAGGAAAAGGACAGTTATTTGATGAAGGCGTTATTATAGGAATGAATGCGTTATTTTTAAGAAAATTTTTTGAGGAAAAATCAGACGGCATAGCTTTACTGGCAGATTCCTTCCTTGCCTTTCCTGATCCCGAATCGTCTGCTGTTGTAATTGAAAATTTAAACAAAATGCTCGGATGGAATATTGAGACAAAAAAACTATTGGAAAAAGGAGATGAAATACGGCTAAATGCGCGTGATTTAATGAAAAAAACAAGGGAAATTTTAAATAAAATGCGTAAGCCGGTGGAAGATGAAAGTACAATGATGTACCGGTAAATTTTCAGGTATAAATTTTATTAATCTCACTTATTACAAAATGATGGAGACAGTTGAAATTTTTAACGATGAAAATCGTGCCGAACCACTTGTTCATATAACCGAATCAAAAGACAAAACAGTTATAATGGTTGATCTGCCATGTGTCAGGAAACAGAATATTGATTTAAAGGTCAGTAAAAAAGCAGTTGAGATAAACGCGATAATAAAAAATACCTTTGCAGAAGATTATTTCAAAAAGGGTGTCAGATGGACATTCTTTCATAAAATTATAGACCTTCCGACAGAGACATTTCCGGAAAAAGTAAAAGCAAAATTTGAAAAGAATGTGTTGTTAATAACAATACCAAAAAACAGGAAGGTTAAAAGGATAAAAATAGAGTGTTGGGAGTAAATTTATCCGAAATCAATCCTGCTTTTATGTTTTAAAGTTATTGTCTCTACATTCCTTTCCTTTAATTTCCTTTTCAGTTCTTTGTCATCCGTGCAGACAATAAACGAATCGTCTGTTGCCAGATTTAAAATGTTATCATCTAATGTCCTGTAATTTTCATCATTTTCATCGTTATGGTCTTCATAAACGGTGTATTTAGGCCGGAATTTCTCCAAAATTTTAAGTGCTATATTTGCCGCATTTCTGTCCTTCTTTAGCCCTTTTAATTCCCTGAATGTTCCTTTCATAATGATAATTTCACAACACGGAACTAACAGCGAAATTTCATAAAATATATCTATTCTAAATTTTTCAGGAATTAACAAAAAATTCGTATCAATGATTACTTTTTTCATGTTTGAAATTTTAAATTTGTGTGTGGTTTAAATTTGTGTGTGGTTTAAATTTTTCAGGTATTTAATTAAGTTTAGTATATCTTGTCTTAATTCCTGGTCATATATTCCTCTTTCCAAAAATTTTTTCAAGATCCCGGTATCTGCCTCGTAACCGGATCTCATAATATATTTTCTTAATACTTCTTCCTTTATCTTTTCATCAATGCATGCGGATTTATCGTATTTATATAAAATTTCCATAAGATTGTCCCTTGCAGATTTGTCATCCGCTTCGCTTAATTGAAGAAATGATCTATTCAAAATTTGTTGCGGAATATTGCTGAAATTTGCTCTTATGAGTTTTAAAACTTCGTCATTTGGATAATCGCAAATTTTTGAACTTCATTCCTAAAAGGGACATCAAATTTATCAAAATTCTCATTCAAAACTACGCAAATCATTCCTTTTACTTCTTCATCATTTGTATTTAGAGATTGTGTTATTATTTCATTGCGAATAGATGAGGAAATTATATCAAAATAATTTTTAATATTTCAGTTGCCAGATTTCCTTGTAGAAACACCCTCTCAGAATCTCCATATCCTTGCTCAATAAAATTCCATTCTCCTTCTTTAATTAATTTTTTAATTCTTTTGATATTTTGCTTCGGAAGGTCTCCCAAAATTTCTTCTCTAATTCCTCCTGAAATTTCTTTATAGTAAGTCAGAAAGATGTGTCCTGCTACTTCAACTTCCTCTTTGTTTTTGCTTTTTAAGTATTTCTTCAGCAGTTTTTCTCTTTCTTCATTTTCAAGGTTAAGAAATTTTGTGCTAAAAACCTTTAATGTGTCTTTATCCATCCATCTTTTGAGAATGTATACAACTAAACCGATTACACCCCAAAAAGAAACCACATAAAATATTGTTGTAATTATATCGTATTCCGCCGGTTGGTTACCTATTCGAATAAACACAGGTAAAAAATTTATCATTTCAATCATTTTTTGAATTTATTAAATTTAGATCTAAATTAAATTAGACATTCATTTGTATGTTCAGTCCTTTTCTGGTAAATTTCCTTTGAAGACTCCAGAAAGAAATACATTTTTATCCTTTTCAAGACGAATTTTTAAATTTCTTTCATTAATTCGTAACTTCTCAATAACTTGTGGGAAGATGATAAAACCAACCAATGTTTTTTTGCGTTTTTGTATTTGTTTTTTACAAAATGAGCAGTTACAAAATTTATTTACCACAACTTATTAAGAACCTAATATATTTATTCTTCAAATCATAATATACAATATTGATGTTTAAAATAAATAATCAAAAATTGAAAAATTCACTATAAATTAATTTGCAACATGTCTATTTTTATAAATATGGACCAACTTGGATTTTTAAAGTTAACTTAAACAAATAGGGGGTTGAATTAATATGAAAGTTGAATTACTATCTATTACACCGAATGCAGAAAAATTGATAGAATATGCCGGGAGGACTGCTTATTTATCTTTTGGGAAACAAAAGAGAGGCAGTGAAAAAGAATTTATAAAAATGATAATAAAACATGGGCACCTATCTGTACTGGAACATGCTTCTGCAAGTTTTAGAATCAATGGCGGATCAAGAGCATTTACTCATCAATTAGTTAGACACAGACTTTCTTCATTTACTCAGCAGTCGCAGAGATATGTGAATGAAAGTAATTTTATTTACATTGAACCTGATTCCGTGAAAAATAACACAAAAACTCATACGCTTTTTGTTAAGTTCATGGATGATGCAAAGAAAACTTACTTGGAATTACAAAAATTGGGTATTAAAAAAGAAGATGCTAGATTTGTGCTGCCCAATGCTGTTGAAAGTCAGATTGTAGTTACTGCAAATCTAAGAGAGTGGCGTCATATAATTGAACTTAGAAGCAGTTTTAATGCACAATGGGAAATAAAAAGCATAACAATTCAAATACTAAAAATACTAAAAAAACACGCATCCACTGTATTTGAGGACTTTGAAATAGATGAACAAAATAATATAATTAAGAAAAAGGAGTTATAAGAAGATTAAAAAATTATTTCATAATGTTCAATTGTAATTAAAATGTATAAAATTACAGACATATTTAAAAGAAAGAAAAAAACATTCTCGTTTGAATTTTTTCCTCCAAAGACAGAAGAAGGAATGAAACATTTATTTGAAACATGTGATGAATTAAAAAAATATCCCGATTTCTTTTCAGTAACTTATAACCCGGATGGAAGTTCAAGGGAAAGAACCTTGTTCGTTGTAAATGAAATTCAGAAAAAATTTAAAATTCCCGTAATGCATCATTTAACTTGCATAAATTATAATGAAAGGACACTGTAAGAAATTTTGGATGAAATATTTAAAAAATGCCAACAGTAGAATTTAACACAAACGAATTAACTGAATTAACAGGAGTTAGCGACCTGAATTTTTTAAGGGAAAGGATTCCTATGCTTGGAGTTGATATGGAATGTCTTGACAGGGATAAAGCAACAATAGAAATTTTCCCGAACAGGCCGGATATGTTGTCCGTTGAAGGATTTGCGCGGGCGCTGGGAAATTTTCTGGGAATAAATAAAAGCGTTAAGCAATATACGGTTAATGAAACAAAGGGCGAAATTTTTGTTGATGCGTCAGTAAGAAAGAGCAGGCCGTTTATATCTTCTGCAATTGTGAAAAATTTAAATATCACGGATGCACGGCTAAAATCCCTGATGAATATTCAGGAGAAACTGCATATTACACACGGAAGAAACAGGAAAAAGGTAGCAATTGGTATTCACAATTTGGATGTCATAAAATTTCCAGTAATTTATAAAGGTGTCCGACCAAAGGACTATAAATTTATCCCGCTGAATTTTGAAATTTCTATGGATTTGGATGAAATTTTAAGGAAACATCCGAAAGGAATTGACTATGGAAAAATAATGAATAACTTTGACCGGCTTCCGCTCATTGTTGATGCAGATAACGATGTTATTTCAATGCCACCCATCATAAATGCCGACCGCACAAGGGTGACAGAAGCAACAAAAAATTTGTTTGTTGAAGTCACCGGAACAAATGAATATGCGGTTGAAAAAGCACTGGCGATTATTGTATGCTCACTTGCAGATATGGGAGGAGAAATTTATAATGTCCATATGCATAATGTAATTGAAAAAGTCATTTAGTTTTCAGTATATAAATTTAGTTTTTTTCCTATAAATATTAAGATTGCCGTGCAATTTTAAATTTTACAAAAATTTAAAATATCGGAGCAACAGCGAGGATATAATGTATGCTTTCCTGACATATCAGTTTTAAAAAAGCAGAATTTTGCCTGGGCGTAGCGATTTGTGAAATAACCTATTAGCACTAAAATTAAGCACTAAAAAAACAGATATTTTTTCTAATTTTTTTATATTTACCATTTACCGCACGCTGTTTTTCTGAAAATTTATTTGCTGAAAATTTTAAAAATTCCAAGTTAACAAAATAATACGATTACTCTATCTTGTTTTTAAATATTTTTACTTTACCAATAGTTAACTTGGACTTTTTGAGGTCAAACTCACAGCATTGACCTTCATTTTCGTTATTTTTTTCGTGCTAATGGGTTACAAAAGGATAGCATTGTTTGCCCCAAGTGTGAATCTGATGTCAAACC
>MNZY01000227.1 GCA_001873845.1 Candidatus Altarchaeum sp. CG2_30_32_3053
ATTGCATGATGGAAAACTAATTAAAAGATGGAAATATTGGAAACATGTTCTAAATATTGCTGTTGATTATAGCCTTGAAAAACACTTGTTATAGTACATTATTTATTAAATTTGTTCGTTAATAAATGTCCCTATTTTGCAGTTAATTACTATATTCAAAAGGTATTTAAAAATCTTGTAGATTTTTAAAGATTAAAAAACTTATCTTTTTTAGTATTTAAAATTTATTTTAAATCTCAAAACAAAGTCCGTTCATTTCGTTCGTGTATTTTCAAAATCTCCACAATTTTCAAAATCGTTCATATATTTTCAAAACTTCGGGTTTTAAAAAATGATGTGATAAAAATTTGCCAGCGATTTCAAAAATTATTTTGAAATACCCGAACGAAGTGAGCGTAAAATTTCAACAAATATAATTTACATGTGATTTTATGGGTGGCTGAATAGTTAAAAAAATTATTTGGAAATGAAAATCGATGCATTTTGGATAATAGTGCTGGCACTATTAATGATGCCTATCATAGTATTACTGATAGATATGCCAAAAACAATACTGATAATGCTGATGATAATACTGACTCCAATTCTGATAATAAATATATTAATGCTGCTGTCAAGGAGAATAAGGGGCGCGGTCCTGAACATTCTGATATGGTTTTGGGTTGTATTAAAATACCCTCACATATCAAAAGAAATGATGATCATAATGATAAAGAAGGGGCAGTTAATGTCACAGATGATAGTCCGGAAGATGCTATTAAGGATAGTTTTTCTGCCGGCAATAATCTATGCAAATATAAAAACAATTTCACAAATGATAAAAATTATAATGATCAGGATGAATGTAAATCCTGTGATGGCAGAAAAGGCAGGATTGATAGTGGAAGTAATAAGTATAATAATGATAATTTTGTTAATGATGATAATTCAAAATATAATTCTGCCAGCGATTTCCTGAGTAAAAATTAAAAACACAAAAATTCAAATATAAAATTGAAATTTTTTTAATTATTAAAAGAAATCTCATACTTTATAATACGATAAAAAAAGTTATCATCAAAAAATAAATTTTTAAATTTAATATATTGCCGGATTTTAAATTTTAAATATAAATGGAATTGAAATTTGATATTAAAGGAGCAAAAAAAGGAATGATTCATCACTTAATAAAGTATAATTACATAAAGAGTGAGAAGGTTGTAAAGGCAATGTTAAAGGTTGATAGGGCAAAATTTGTTCCAAATGACTATGTGGCTGATGCTTATTCTGACTATCCCGTTCCGATTGGTTTTAAACAGACAATTTCTGCCCCGAGCATCGTCGGCATGATGACAGAAGTGCTTGATATTCAGAAAAATGATAAAATTTTAGAAGTTGGCTGCGGAAGCGGGTATCAGGCCGCGATACTTGCAGAAATAGCAAAAAACAGAAAAATTTATACTGTTGAACGGATTCCCGAACTCATAGAAATTACAAAAGAAAAACTGAAAAATTATAATAACATTGAAATATTGCGTGGAGATGGTTATTATGGATACGAAAAGGAAGCACCTTATGATAAAATAATTGTTACAGCCGCACCTGTTGAAATTCCGGGTCCATTAATAGAGCAGTTAAAAACAGGTGGAAAAATGGTTATTCCGGTCGGAGGCATCCATCTTCAAAATTTAATTCTGGCTGAAAAAATTTCGCGGACAAAAATTAAAAAAAAAGTATTGTGCGAGTGTATGTTTGTGCCTTTAATATCGTCCCGTGAAAAGGAATAAAATTTTATTTGTTTTATCTCTAAAAATAATTTATAATTAATTTATAATTTTTGTTGTTGTGTTTTGTATTGTTATAGGTGCGGTCATGGTGTAGTGGCTATCACACGAGATTGCCAATTTCGTAACTCGGGTCCGAATCCCGGTGACCGCAAATTTAAAATTTTGTTTTTATCTTATTTAATATGGTATCAGCAATGATTGAGATAGAAAAATTTAAAGAACTTTTAAAGAAAAAGAACAAGCTGGCTGTTTTTGTAGATGGCCCAAATGTGCTGAGAAGGGATGTAAATTTAAGTTTGAGGGAGATTAAGGAAAATTTAAAGACCGTCGGTTTGATAAAAATCTGCCGCGTTTATTTAAATCAGAACGCGCCTTCAAAACTCGTTGAAGCGGCAATAAATGAGGGCTATGAAGTAGTTACAACTCCGTCTGATGTGGATGTGTGCATGGCTGTTGATGCAACCAGTGCTGTCTACAATAATGCCATAAATGTAATTGCTCTGGTTACACGGGATACTGATTTTCATTTTGTTCTAAAGAAAGCAAAAGAAATGGGAAAGGCAACGATAGTTGTCGGTGCAAAGGAAAATTTCTCATCAGCACTTAGAAATACAGCAGATGAAGCAATATTGCTGGAAGGTATAAAAAAAAGCAAAGAAGTGGAAAACAAAGAAGTGAAGAAAGATGAAGAAAAGAAGGTAGAGAATGTTAAAAGCAAAGAAGGAATAATAGCTAAAATTAAAAAAAGAATTACCAGCGGGAAAAGTAGCAAACCAAAGGATGCAGGCAATAAAGAACAAAATGCCGAAGGAGGAAAGACGACTTCTAAAACAGTATAATTTAAATTTTAAATTTTCGTGGATGGGCAACAAAAGAAAAAACAGATACGAAGATAAGATAAATTTTATAATAGAAAAGATTGAAAGCATACCCAAGACAAATTTTGATGAATGTCGCAATTGAATGTGTTACTGATATTGTAGCGATGCTTGTCAGAGATACAGGCAAAGATGTTGGAGACGATTATCGTGATTTGGAGATATTAAAAGATGAAAATGGGATAGATATAGAAATGAGTGGTAAATTAAAAAAATTAAGCAGGATGAGAAATATAATTGTCCATAGATACAACAGGATAGAAGAAAATTTGGTGCTCATCCCTTTAAATTGGGTTAATTAATTTGATAGTAATCTGTTCGCTTCTAACACCGTTTTTTTATTTTGGTTTTCCATTGTTTTCAGAAATGTTTATAAAAATAATAGTAAAAAAACAAATATATAATTATCCCAATTTTAGTAGGTCAGCACCGAAAAATTCGTGTGCTGTCGTAACATTCATCAATCCTTCTCTACTACCTACAAAACCATCAAAATCGTTTTCTATTTCAATGAATGTGTGGGATATATTTGCTAACCCTTTTCCTGTTGATGTGTTTATAGCAAAAGGATATGTTGACCCTAGTGTTGTATCTATATTGCGAATATAAACATGTAATCTATTTTTCAGGTCATTAGTAATATCTCCATCAAGGGGTCCTTTGAATCCATAATTTTCAACCTCAGTTGTCCATGTATACTCAAAAAGATTACCTAATTCTACAACATATCTTGGAACGCCATTTATTCTGTCAGAAGCGTTAAATACGACATTTGTACCACTATCAGTATAGTGAATTGTAAAATGAGCCGAAGTATTATAAGTGAGAGAAAGATTTGTACTATTTAGGTAAGTTGGTAAGTCGGTTGATGGTGGTTCGCTGAGAATACTTACATCACTAGAATCTTTACTTGTTGAATTTAAAAATTGTGGCATGAGATAAGGACTCAACTTATTTCTTGATTCGTTACTTAATGTATGCCAAGTATTATATAGTTCTGCCGCTATTTGCGTTCAAGATAACATCTTTTTGTTTGATCTGTACTTTTCAGGCACTTCGCTTTGATTATATATTGCCAGTAATTTATACTTCAATGCTGTTTCGTCATCTAAAATTCCGTTGTTCAAATCTTCATTTATCTTTTCCGCAGATGTTTTTGAATCATCCGCACATACATTTATTGACATCGTCATGATACTAATTAACCCTATGAGACATAAGCCCCAAAAAATTTTTCTTGTCATTTTTTGTTTGTTGTTTTATTTGGTTTTTGTTTAGCATGAGTATTTACACCCGATAGTATTGTTATCTAAGTCGTCCCATGTATCGGGATTATCGCAACTGTTGTTATCTCCATAGTCCCCAAAAGACTTGTTGTTATATAAATAAAAGTCAAGGATAGTGTTGTTGCATACAATATTTGTGTTTATTGTGTTATTAATGGTCTTACTTAAACCAATACCATAATCATTGTTAATTATGGTGTTATTATTGATTTTATTAAATTTTGGACCTGGTGGTATTGGGGGGGGTGGGTATAAACATAGATTCCATACCTGTTTGAATATATTTGGTTGTTGGTTACACTATTATTATCTGATAGTCGTATCTGAATTCCGATGTTGCTATTCTTAGCTACCTCGTTATTAGAAATATTATGTAAAAAACCACCCCAGCAGTAAATACCATTACCATTCAAACTTATATTATTATTAGATATAGTATTATGTGACCCTTCCATAAAAATACCATCACCGTTCTTGCTTATATTGTTTCTAAAAATACCATTTCCTTTGGAGCCATATATTTTAATACCAACGGTGTAATCCACAAGATTACAGTTTTTTATAGTAATATTATCATATCCACTCAAATGAATTCCATATCCATAGCTGCTTCCGTTCAAAGTCGCACCACCACAATCCAAAACCACATTACTTTTATTTATAATTATAACTCCGCTTGTGCCAGAATCTACAATATTATAAACTCCATAACAAAGTATTGTGTCCACATTAATATACATATCATCATAGGGTACAAAACAAGTTGTAATCTTTTTTGTTAGTTTGTTGTTTGTTTTATTAGTTTCATTAGTTACATTTTCGGGGTCAATCGATACGGTTAAAGTGTGTTCTCCTTCAGTAACAATCCAGTTGAAACTCAAATTCTTTTCAGAGTTTGCATTCAGATGAACAAACATATAATCGGTAAAGTTATCAATTACGATTTCAACTTTTGTGTAATCAATGTAGACATTACCTAAATTTTTAACCAAAGTAATGATTTCTATAGTTTCACCAATAGTAGTTAAATTTCCAATGAAAGTAACATTCGCAACAGATAAGTCTGGTTTTTCGTGTTCTGGACAAATACAATCAGAACAATAACAACTCCCACATCCACATGACGAACATTCCTTACATTTTTCACAAGAATAATTAACATCATAAATTATTAGTGCTTTATCATGTATTGAAGAATTAAAAGCAAAAGTATGATTTAGCGAACTTTCTACTCTTATCATGTTGTTCAAATCTTTTAAATAGAACTTTATTCTTCCATCACTCAGATTTGCATTTCCTGTATTATTTAACCGTGTCTCAATATAAATCATTTTTCCTTCATCAATTTTTTCAGGGCATTTTGGACATTCTGCATTTGGACATTCAATTTTCGGACATTCCAGTTTTTTGCATTCAGAATCTTCCTTCGTTTCTACAGGTAAAGAAGTATTTTGATTATTTGAATTATTTTTGTTAAAACTTAAATTCGTATCTTCATTTATCTTATTTTGAGGCAACTCAAATATTATATAGGTAGATACTGCAAATATAATGACAAGCATTCCTAACACCAAAAGAATTTTTGTATTCATAATGTGGTTTTGTATCTTATGTTTAACTATAATTAAAATTTAAATAAATTAAAAAATTTGTAAATAAAATTTAAATAAATATCGCTGAAATTTTGTCTTTGTGTCCAGATAAATTTTATTTACTTTGTCTTCAACATCCTTCTTCTTTTGCACCAGATAGGATAAATTCAGAACTTCAAGTTTTGGATAAATCAGATCGTATTTTGAAGTAAAACACCCTAATGAAATCATCGTCATTTTTGCATTGTTGAGCATTTCTTTTTCTGCATCAATATTTATATCAGAAAATT
>MNZY01000170.1 GCA_001873845.1 Candidatus Altarchaeum sp. CG2_30_32_3053
GGTTTCAGTATTTTAAAATCTCAAAGATTTTCAGTATTTTAAAATCTCAAAGATTTTTAAACATTGGAAATCTCAAAGATTTTCAGTATATTTTAAAATCTGCTGATTTTAAAAACGCACCTACAGATGCTTCTATGGTCTGTAGCCCTGTAAATTCTGCTTTAAACAGAGAGAAAACTCTTATTGTGGATGATATGGAAATGACTTGTAACAATCCCAATGAGAATTAATACTCTGGCAGGAGGATACAGGACCTGCTGGTTCCTGTTTTAAACATACAGGCAAATTCATCCGACTAGTAAAATTGGTCGGTTTTCTTTGCCTTTTTATATAAAACGAAGAATTCCGTTTTCGCCATTGGTTTATACTCCTGTCTAGATAGAACAACGAATGAATTTGGGTGACTTTTTCGTTAAAGAAATTCTAAAAGAAGGGAAAGTAATTTATGAAAGATGAAAAGTGAGAATCAGCAAAAGCGAAAACGTTTCGGAAAAATTTAAAAATTTACCTATAAAGTGAAAGATGTGGAAATTTTAACGGACCCAAAGGAAAGGAAATACCATAACTCAACAACGGCGAAAACCGCGCTTTTTATGGCATTTATAAGCAAAGCTGGTAAATATCCAAACGAAGAAAGGTTAACATTCTCAAATGTCTGAAAAACTTTTATTTATTTAAATTATTACAATTATAATTATTATCAAAAATCTTTTCATTGTCATTCAAATCTTTTAAATTAAAATCTAAAATAATTTCACTTTGTTCAAATATTTTTTCGTATAAATCAAAAATGACTGAAATATTAATTAAGATTCCGAAAGACAAGGAAGCGAAAATTGAAGGGTTGCTATGAGTGGACTGGCAGAGAGTTGCATTAGAAGCCATCAGGTCCAGAGCATTTGAATTAGAACTAAAGCGGTCTGCAAGGATGAGACATATCTTCGTTGAGGCGATTTCATCAAAGAGTGCGTTGTCCGAAAAAGAAGCAGACAGGGTCGCAATAGAACTTGGAAATAAGATTAAAGAAGATAGATTAAAAGAACTTAAAGCAATGGGGCTTGTATAAACAATGATGGTTGTAATGGACGCCAGTGTGCTCATTTCCATATTGATTTCTGCCAGTGGAAGCAAACGGAAATTATTATTCTCGTCTAAATGGGATGTAATATTTCCTGGCCGGCTGTTACTGGAGGTTGGAAAGCATTGGAAAGAAATCCGCGATAAATCCGAACTTTCAGATGAAGATCTTGAGTCATCCTTTTCACTCATAAGAAAACAGGTAAATGTTATTCCCCTGGACGAATATCGTAGTAATCTGCCCGGGGCAAAGGATGTTTGCCCACACATGAAAGATGTGGAATATTTCGCATTGGCATTGAAATTAAATTGTCCTATCTGGTCCGAAGACAAACTAATCAGAGAACAACATAATGCAAAGGTATTGAATACCAGGGAGTTACTGGAACTACCTGGATTAATCGACGCATAAACATTATGCTCCAGTGAAACAGGTAAATCAGAACCAAAATTTTTAAATATTCAAGGGAGCGAAGCGAACTTGTTTTTTGAGTGGCTGAATAGTTACAATTTACCAATAATTATAAAGTGAAATATACAAAAATTTTGATAGATCAGAAGGGAAGGAAATACATCTTTAAGAATGATGACCTGCATACAAAAGACGGAATGATTAAAGCAGATGAAATTAATAAATGTGAAGTTGGAGAGACAGTTAAAACACACATTGGAACAGAATATACGGTTATTTATCCGAATATTACAGACATGCTACAAAAGGCAAAAAGAGGACCTCAGGCAATCACACTGAAAGATGCTGCATTAATTGCAGGATACGCAAATTTACATTCAGGAAGCAGGGTTGTGAATTCAGGAACCGGATCGGGAATTCTGGATATTTTTCTGGCAGGCATTGTTTATCCTGAAAAGGTGCTCACTTATGAAATCAGGGACGACTTTGCAAAAATTGCAGGTAAAAATTTTGAGAGATTTGGAATTGGCAATGTTGAAATAAAGATAAAAAATATATATGAAGGCATTGATGAGGAAAATTTGGATGCTGTAATTCTGGACCTGCCGGAGCCGTGGTTAGTTATAAATTTTGCAGCAGAGAAATTAAAGATCGGAGGGATTTTAATTTCATTCAGCCCGAGCATTGAGCAGTCAAAAAAATTTCATGGTGCGTTAAATATGAACTTCCTTCAGGAGACCTTTGAATGTGTATTAAGGAACTGGGATATGAAAGTAGTAAGGCCGTGTTCAAGGATGATAGCACATACGGGATTTATAACTGTGGCGAGGTTAATCTCAAGAAATAAAAAATTAAAATTTTAATTAAATTAATGTCTGACTTTTATTTGGCACTCAACCATTAAGGATTATTCTGTTTGGACGACAAATCACTGATGATTTGTTTTTTCATTTTTTTCGGTATCCGAATTTTTTATCATATTTTTTGTGATCAATCACATCAAGAACAAACGCAATTATTTCTATTTCACTTTCTCCGTCCGTAATTTATATCGTACTGCTTTTTATATTGTTCGTTCGGTCTTTGATGATAAATTTGCGTTTAAATAATTATAAACTTCCCCAGATTCTGTGAAAAAATTACCCCCACAATTTTCATCCTCACAATTCTAATCCGTTATCAATTGCTTTTCTTAAATTTAGGTTCCGGTTATGGATCCATGTTATCTCTTTCGTACCTGCAATAATTTTGTTGTTGTCCTCCAAATATTCAAAAATAATTTTTAATGTGTTGTGATTTATCTTTTTTGGCAATATTTTTTTAAGTTCTGCAAGAGTTATAACAATTTTATCTATATTCTTTAAGGTATCCTCTACCAGAAGCACCGTGTTTAATGTTGGTCCGTATGCAAAATTTTGTTTTTTTGATTGGATGTTCCATAGTAATAATAAATTGATGTTGATTAATCCCGGGATTGTTATACTGCGCAACTTTATAAATTGCGTTTTTCAAATTTTTAAAATACGCTCATTTTGTTTCCCTGCATTTATATATTTTAAATCTCTGTGATTTTGAGAATGTGCTATAAAAAAGTGCATCTTTTGCCGTTGTTGAGTATAAATTTAATCTTATTTCTGTAAATTATAAATTTATAAACAAATAAAAATAAATATTAAAAAATTTCAAAATGATAGAACCCGTTATCGGAATTGGAATTGTTGTGTTGTTAATATTGTTAATATTGTGGAAACTTGTCATTAAACCAATAATTAAATTGACTATAATGGCGATTGTTGTGATTATTGCTTTGATTTTATTCGCAAAATTTTTTAATTTATTTTAAACCCTGAATTTCCAATCAGAGTAGTTATGCCTTAAATTTAAAATTTAATTGTTCTCCAAAAAACAAATAAGAGAACGTTGATTTTTAAATTCTATGGCTATGGTGAAAAATAAGTTTGAGGACTATTTCCTGTAGGATGATGATAAAGAGGCAATAGATGCTGCATTGCTGGAGGAAAAGAAGGGAAAATTAGCAGGTAAGTCAGATGTGTCTGGTTAAAAATATCACTCTCAATAGTGCCTTTCAAACAGGTAGAATAAGCCCCACAAAAATCTGATTTTAAAATTTTGTTCAAAAAGGAAGCTGTTTCTTTACATTTCCTTTATCTTCTTAATGACCTCATTTCCCACATCAGCGGTTTTTGCACTCCCTCCCAAATCAGGTGTTCTCACTTTGCCTTCTTTCAGGACATATTCAACTGCTTTTATCATTAAATTTGCCGCATCACTTTTCTTTAATTCGTCAAGCATCATCGCACCTGCCAAAATCTGACCAACAGGATTTGCAATTCCTTTTCCCGCAATATCAGGAGCACTTCCGTGAATTGGTTCAAACATGGATACGCCCTTCGGATTAATATTTCCACTTGCAGCAGTTCCCAGACTGCCGCAAATTCCCGCACCTAAATCGGTGAGTATGTCGCCGAACATATTAGGAATGGCAAGAACTTTAAACCTTTCCGGCTTTAAAACAAAAAACATCGCCGCAGCATCAACATAAAGATATTCGCTCTTAATTTTGTCATTTATATAGTCCTTTGAAATTTCATCAAAAATTTTTCTCCAGACAGCATAAAAATTTAACACATTTGCCTTATCAACGCCTGTTACCAGATCAAAATTTTTTCTCTTCGCCAGCTCAAACGCATACCTTATGATTCTTTCGCAGCCCTTCCTGCTTAAAATTCCTATCTGGTAAGCAATCTCATCTTTGTCGCTTTCAATATCCAGATTAAATTTAACATTGTATATGGTTCTTAAAATTTCAAATTCATCTTTATGTTTTTTCTTTGCCTCATTACTTCCGATTCCGATATAAAAGTCCTCGGTATTTTCCCTGACGGCATAAAAGTCAATGTTTTTTTTATTCTTTAAAATTTCCTGCACGCCTTCAAAAAATTTTATCGGTCTTAAATTTATATATTCATCAAAGTAAAATCTCATAGCGAGCAAAATACCTTTTTCAAGAATTCCCGGCTTTACTCTCGTGTCTCCGATAGCACTGAAATAAATTGCATTATTTTTGCTTAATTCCTTTAAGTCGTCCTCTGTCAAAGTTTTCCCTTCTTTCAGATATCTTTCTGCTCCGAAATTATATTCATTCCATGAAATTTCAAAATTTAATTTCTCACTAACTGCATCAATAACCTTCTTTCCTTCTGCCATTACCTCCTTTCCGATCCCGTCTCCTGGAATTAAAGCAACTTTCATTGTTTATTTCAATACAACATTGTGCGATTTAAATATTATCCTGCTTTGAGGGTTCTGGCTGTGGATTTACAGATGTTACAGCTACAGATACATCCGCAGCAATCTCAACCACACTTCCAATTGCCTGTCCTGGCATACCTCTATTAAATCTCGCCACAACTCCCCTCTTTCCGTGTATTCTTGTAACTGTTCCGATAATATCGTGGGTTTTTGCTTTGTAGGTTACTTTTTTACCCATTAACTTTACTAAATTTTCCTTCTTTGATGAAATTTCATCTGAAATCTCCAATACCATCTGATTTGTATGATGTGTTCTTCTTCCCCCCCGGAAATTTACAATCCTGCCTATCATTTTGTCTGACTTATTAAATTTATAAAACTTATGTTAAATTTATAAAACTTGTATTAAATATAAAACTTGTATTAAATATAAAACTTGTATTAAATATAAAACTTGTATTAAATTTATATTGCTATCCTAAATTTTATTAAATTTTATTAAATTTTATCCATCTAAACTTAATACATAAAAAACAACCAAATAAAAATAAAGTTAATCATGGAAACATCAGATAACTTCACAAATAAAATATTGTGTGGAGACTGTTTAGAATTAATTAAAATTTTACCCGGCGAGTCGGTAGGTAGTGATTTCTTTAAAACCCATAATTTCGTAAGTTTTGCATGTTCAAATTTTATAGAACATACATTGTGTCTATTCTCCCTGAAATCACATCCTCAAATGTATTGCAACTATCAGGTTAAAATTTAAATTTATCATAATATTAGAATACATTATATAAATAAGAACAGTAAGATTATAAATTAAAAATTTTGATTATGTAAAAGAAAAAAATGAAATATAACGATGGCGGTAACAGAGATTTAAGAAACTTCAAAGAAATTACTAATCATTCAGGTATTACAGATAAATTTTTACGCTTTCTTAATATTTAATGTTACATAAAATTTATATAAATTTAAAAATTTCAAATGGAGCATTCGGCAAAGGAAATAAGTTCGCTTCGCTCTCATATTTCAAAGGCAAGCCTTAAAATAACTGAAAAGGAAGCAAAATTTTACACGCATACATTCTCGCGACTGCCTGTTGTAATTGAAAGAGGCAAAGGGATGTATTTGTGGGATGTTGACGGAAAAAAATACCTGGACATGTTTGCAGGCATCGGAGTAAACAGCGTTGGTCATTGTAATAAAGAGGTTGTTAAAGCGATAAAAAAACAGGCAGAAATTTTAATGCATACTTCAAACTGGCTTTACACTATTCCACAGGTTGAACTCGCAGAAAAACTGGCAAAAATCAGCGGAATGGAAAAGGTATTCTTTACAAATGACGGAACAGAAGCAGTTGAAGCGGCAATAAAATTAGTCAGGAGGGGAAAAAAGAAGGAAATTATCGCCATGGAACATGATTTTCACGGTAGAACTCTCGGCTCATTAAGTTTGACATGGAAGGAAAATTTCAGAAAACCGTTTGAACCGCTGATTCCTTACACAAAATTTGTCAGATATAACGACATTGATGCCTTGAAAGAAGCAATTACTGAAAATACCTGTGCAGTAATACTTGAACCGATTCAGTCGGAATCAGGAACAATAATTCCGGATGCCGGGTATCTAAAAGCAGTAAGGCAATTGTGTGATGAGAAAAAAATTTACATGATTGTTGATGAGGTTGCCCTGGGCTTTGGAAGAACCGGAAAGATGTTTTGTTTTCAACATGAAGACATAATGCCTGATAGTATATGTATTGCCAAGGCAATGGGCAGCGGATTTCCAATAGGTGCAATGTTATGCAGAGGAATTGATTTCAGTCCGGGAGAACACGGTGGAACATACATAGGAAATCCTCTTGCGTGTGCAGCGGCAAATGCATCAATTGATTATATAATCAGCAACAACCTGCCTGAGAATGCGCGCATTATGGGAGAATATTTACTGAAAAATTTAAAAGAAAGAAATTTAAATGTAAGGGGCAGGGGATTAATACTTGGAATTGATGTTCAGGATGCAAAAAGTGCTGTTATGGAATTAATTGAAAACAGTGTTTTGGCAATCTACACCGAGAACACATTAAGATTGCTTCCTCCATTAATAATCACGAAGAAGGAATGTGATAAATTTTTAGCGGCGCTGGATAAGTGCAAGACACTGAAAAGGTAGAAAATTTATAAAATTTCTGCAAAGACATCCATTATTTCATCATTCAAAATTTTTTCATCCTGCTCAATCTTTCCCTCTAAATTTATAAATTCCTTTCCGAAGCCGTGTTTTTGCGTAATTAAAAATTTCAGGCAATCTTCTGCTTTTGTGAATTTTCTCTTACTGCTGGCAATCCACTTCCACCCACCCAGTTTTGCATTTTTGTGCATGTTTAAAAATGTTTCCTGATAACTTATAGGTGTGTCTATCGGAGGGCCGTTAATTGTTTCAACATTCGGCAATTCAAAAATTTCAAATTCAAATATTATCGCGCTTTTGTTCTTTCCGTTTGTCCATGATTTTGAATTCATAATTCCAAATTTAAAATTTTCTATCTGCTTTGTCAGTGTTTTTCTTGTCTTTTCCAACTGGGGATACAGGTTGTTTATGTTTATATAAGGATGCTCATAAAATACAGCAATAAATTTTGTTCCCCGTTCATTTATAATTCTTATCAATTCTTCCACTGTGATTTTTTCCTTTTTCCCGGCATTAAAGAAGAAGTCAATTGACGGGCTTAACAGGAACTTTCTGCATGCATAGATAAATTTAGCCATATTTTCCTCGCTCACTGCCGAGGCGACATTCCGGTTCTTATCCACTGGGTCAATGACTATCAGCGGCTCACCGAATAAAATTTTTCCATGTCCTTCCCAAAGGTTTTCAACATCTATAAATGTGTTTAATTTCCATTCCGATGCATGCTTCACAACATCTATAAAACAACCATAATAAATACACAACAGTTCGGCAAGATAACCACTGAAGCCCTTAATACTCGCCTCTGCTCCGTAAACATTACAGCTACTCATAAATTGCTTTAAAAGCCGTATTTCATCGTTTAAAGAAATTTTATCGCTCGCTTTTTTTATCTTTTCTCTTACATACCTTGTATGATATAATGTTCTATCAACAGATGTTGCGCTCTTTTTAAAGTCACCGAATATTCCTTCCCCAAAGTCGTAGCACGGCACAAGTTCTATCGTGAGACCTTTAAATTTTCCCCTAAGATAAGGATGTTCTGCATAGTCAATCTCTGTGTCGCTTAAAATTTTTTCCCCTATTTCAATAACTGTTTTTCCAAGCTCGTCTTTCCTGATTGAGGGAGAAAATTTAACGAAAATGTCAATATCTGCATCATAAGCAAGGTCTGTCTCTTTGGCAAGTGAACCGACAATATCTGCATTATAATTAAATTTCTTAATCTCTGCAATTATGTTTTTTACGATGTGTTGCCTTTGTGCCTTTAAGTCAGCCGACGGCTTTATTTTTGATAATACGTCCTTGAATATCTGTGAAATCAGGGAAAATTTATCTTCCATTTTTAAGACGCTTATGAATTAAGACGCTTATGAATTAAGACGCTTATGAATTAAGACACATAAGAGAATATTATAAAAGATTCAATCCCGAATATTCTTTTATAGTCAATATACTAATTTTTTACACTCTTGAAGTAGATTAATGAATCGTATATTGGGTGTAAAATGTTGATAGATTCACTATAAATAAATTAAATTTAACTATTCAGAGGGTATTTTCAAAATGTTCCGAACATTTTGTAAATCTCCGAACGATAGTGAGGTGATAAAATTTACCTGCGATTTTAAAATCTCAAAAATTGGTGCTCATCCCTTTAAGTTGGGATAATTAATTTGTGAGATATTTTTTAAAAATCTGCTTAAAAATAAAATTGGATATTATAAATTTAATTTTAAACATTATAGGACATACACAAAACAAATATGAATTCTTGACTTTTTATGTTCATTTACAAAATAATCTAAGTAAGTCCTATAACTTGTAAAAATATTAGTAAAAAAAACAAATATATA
>MNZY01000150.1 GCA_001873845.1 Candidatus Altarchaeum sp. CG2_30_32_3053
AAAAATTTAAATTATTAAATGTAGAAATGAATAAAGATAAATAAAGGTAAAATAAATTTATCCGGGTTTGTTTCTACCGCAGCTTATTATACGAAATTTTGTGGATTAAATAAAAATTTTAATTAAATTAATGGCCTACTTCTATTTGCTACTCAACCCATAATAACTAAATTTTATTAAAATGAAACCCGTATTTGTTATAGCGGAGAAGGAATTTTCGGAGAATATAAGAAGTATGAGATTTATGGTGTTGTTCGGAATTTTTGTAGTAATGCTGCTTTTGGCAGCATATCAGGGAGCACAGGCGTATCAGAAGGAATTAAAGTTATATAATGATATGATGACCGGCTATCAGGGCTCGGGTTATTCTGTAAAGATAGACATGCCCAAGCCATCAATATTGACTGCTTTTGATTATTTAATTTCCGGCGCAAGTGTTGCAATAATCGGTGCAATTATAGGAATCGTTGTGGGCTTTGATGCTATTTCGGGAGAGCGTGAAAGAGGAACATTAAAATTTTTACTGACCCAGCCGTTATTCAGGGACACTTTGATAAACGGTAAATTTCTCGGTTTTATATCCATTATTTTTGTCGTTGTTCTGACGAGTTTGATTATTTGTATCGGTGTGATTGGCAGCACAACGGGTGTATTTCCCGATGGAGATGACCTGCTGAGGGTTATGCTTTTTGGACTAATTACATTTCTTTATATGCTTGTCTTTGTTGTTATTGGAATGTTTTTTTCAATTTTTCTTAAAGAGAGTGTAAATGCGTTACTGGCGGCAATTGCAATATTTATTGTTGTAAATTTATTAATTTCTCCGATTGCGAGTGCTATTGCCTCTTTTGCCGCTCCGATTCCTTCATATACTTTCGGAATGCAGGGAACGGCAATGCAAAAAGCGTATGAAAACAATTATAATTTACAGCAGCAAATTTCTTATTTGTCGCCAAGTGAAAATTTTAGAAATATAAACAAGGTAATCTTAAATCCTTATTTCGATAACAGTCAAAATAAGCAGTTTGGATTTGGACAACAGGTAAAACATTCAATAGATGAAAGTTTAAGTATGGTGTGGGGAAATATTGTTGCAATTGTTGTGGTATTGGTTATGTTTTTTATAGCATCTTATATTTTATTTTTAAAGCAGGATATATCATAAAATTTAAAAAAATTTAAAAAATCAAAATGTCAAATAAAAATATGGTTACAATAAGGATTGTGATAGCAGCGGTTTTTATAATTCCCGGCGCGTTTTTAATTCTTAATCGGTTGAGTAGCAAATAGAAGTAGGCCATTAATTTAATTAAAATTTTAATTATTTTAATGGTTTATGATGGAAAAATTGTTGCTAATTGAAAAGAGAGTAAAGGCACGAGAGTTACACAAAGAAAAAGGATGGAGTGTGAGAAAGATATCTCGTTATTTGGTGGCGAGTAGGGATAGCATTAGTAAATGGATAAAAACCGATGAGAAGGAGGTAACACAAGACCGCCGGGGTTGGAAAAAGGGCAAGCCTCGAAAATATACTG
>MNZY01000178.1 GCA_001873845.1 Candidatus Altarchaeum sp. CG2_30_32_3053
TTTTCATAAACAAATTTAAAATACAAATATAAATTTAAAACAAAAAATTTTAAGTTATAAATTTTATAATCAAAAATATTATTTATTGAAATTTTTATTTAATCTTCAAAATTCAATTGATAATTTACAAAAATATAAGTGGCCTACTTTCATATGGCACACAACCCTAAATAATAAACAACAAATAAAAATAAAAAGTTTATAAATAAACAATAAACAAATAAATAGTTTTTGAAAAAAATTTAACTGTATTTAACAGTGTTATCATTCCTTTTTTAACACACAAATCCTCCTCGTCAGACCTTTATGAACCCTGACAAAGTGTTCCTCCATAGGCCTGAATTTATAAAAACCATAATCAATCCCGTCTTTTGATACAATAACGGCAAATTTATCTTCTTTAAGCGAGTTATATGCAACTTTAATAAATTTCTCATAAAGTTCCCTGAGGTCTTTGTTTGTCGTAAAAGACGACCTGCCGTAAGGCAAATCAGTAACAATTGCATCAAAAAAATTTTTCTTCCTGAGATTTAACGCATTTCCGTCTTTTAAATTTTCAGCCCTGTATCGGACGCCGTAAAAATCCATATTTTTCCTGCATCCGTGTATCATATATTTGTTAATGTCTCTTCCGAAAATTTTCATACCCATAAGTCCTGCCTCAATTAGTATGGCACCGGAGCCGCAAAAAGGATCCAAAATCTGAGAACCTTCCTTAACCCTTGCCAGATTCACCAATGTTCTCGCAAGCTTCGGATGCATTGTAATAGGGACATTAAAAGGTCTGTTCATAGGCAGCCGCCGGACAAATTTTTCCCTGTCTTTATTTATTCCGGCAAAATACGAATCTTCCGAATACATGCACATAACCTCGTTTTCGTAATTTTCAAGCTTCACATTTAAATTTTCATTGTGTTTTTTGATTATTGCTCCAAACCTCTGTTCAAGTGTCGCATCTTTAAAACTTCCTGCTGAATAACTCCGGACCCTGAAAGTTCCTGAAATCCTGGCTGCAACATTTTTTGCAATTTTGTCCGTGTTGTTTCCGCAATCGATAAATTCACACATAATTTTTGCCATAGACATTCTCTCAAATGGAAATTTTTCACAGGAAAAAATGTAAAGCCGGTCTTTTTCATAAATTATGGAAAAATTTTTGTTTTCAGTGTAACTTTCAATTAGTCCCGTTGCCTCTGCTTTTGGAAGTGTTAGATTGTCCCCTGAAAGATAAAGTAAAATATACATATTTAAAATATTCATATTAAAAATTTAGAGTTTGAAATTTAATTCTCAAACAGATATTTTTCGAATCTGAAAATAAGAGAACTCTTTGAAGACAAAAACATAATTGCAGAAATTCATAATAAACTGCCGAACTATATTCATTCAAAGACAACATAGTACTTGATCCTTTTATGGGCAGCGGGACGACAGCGATCTCATCAGTCAGGTCAGGAAGAAATTTTGTTGGTTATAAAATAGATCAGAGGTATATTTCACTCACAAAAAACCGGATGACGCCATATCTTACACAGACAAAAATCGTATTTGAACATAAACAGGAAAGATCTTCCGGCATTTTAAAATCTCAATAACCATAAGAGTTGTTATCCTTAAAAAATTTGAAGTGTTAAAAAGTGTTAAATTAATTTGAAGTGTTAAAAAGTGTTAAATTTAGAAACACGGGATAAATTTATAATCAACATAAAAAATCAAAATGCTCCCGAAGGACTATAACTTTTTAGAGATTGAGAAAAAATGGCATAACGAGTGGCTCAGCGGAAAATACAGCGAAATTTTTAAATTTAATGAAGGCGATAATGACAGTGAAGTGTATGTTATTGACACGCCCCCGCCATTTACAAGCGGAAAATTGCATATGGGACATGTTTTAAATTTTATATGGATTGATATTATAGCGCGGTTCAAGCGGATGAAAAATTTTAATGTTCTGTGTCCGCAGGGCTGGGATACACAGGGGCTGCCAACGGAATTAAAGGTTGAACAAAAATACAAAATAAAAAAGAACGAAAGAGAAAAATTCAGAAATTTATGCATTGAATGGACAAAAGAATTTATCGCAAATATGAAGTCCCAGATGACGATGATCGGATACATTCCCGACTGGAGCAGGGAGTATAAAACAATGGATCCGAACTACTGGAAGGCAGTGCAGTATTCATTGATAAAATTTTATGAAAAAGGAATGATCTACAAAGACAAACATCCTGTTCATTTTTGTCCATCCTGTGGAACAGCAATTGCCAAGGCAGAAATTGAATACATAACAAGGGAAACAACGCTAAATTTTATAAAATTTTATCTGGATGAAAAAAGTAATGAAGGCAATGAAAATGATAACGAAAAAAATGAAAATTTTATAATTATAGCAACAACGAGACCGGAATTAATTCAGGCATGTGTTGCTGTTTTTGTCCATCCGAATGACGAAAGATATAAACATCTGATAGGAAAATTTGTCAATGTTCCTTTAACTGACAGAAAGGTTAAAATTATTGCAGAAAACGAGGTTGATATAAATTTTGGAACGGGAATTGTTATGATATGTTCTTTTGGAGATGAGCATGATGTTAAATGGATTTACAAATACAATCTGGAAATAATCAATGCTATTAACGAATATGGAAAACTGGCGGACTTATGCGGAATTTACAAAGGAATGAAGGTTGAGGAAGCCAGAAAGAAAATTATTGAAGATCTCAATGCAAAAAAGTCCATTGTCCAACAGGAAAAATTAAATCAGAATGTTGGAATTCATGAAAGGTGCAAAAAGCCGGTTGAATTCATATCAACAGACCAGTGGTTTATAAAAGTTATTGATTCTAATGACAGGCTCATGGAAGAAAGCAGGACTATAAAATGGATTCCTGATTATATGCAAAAAAGATTCAAAGAATGGGTTGAAAATATGGACTGGGACTGGGTTATATCAAGGCAGAGAATCTTTGGAACTCCCATTCCATTTTACTATTGCGAACATTGCAGCAAAATAATTCCTGCTGAAATTTTTGAACTGCCGATAGATCCAACATTGAAAGAAAAAAAATGTCCACATTGCAGTAATATTTTAAGCCCTGCAAAAGATGTCTGTGACTGCTGGGTTGATTCAAGTATAACTCCATTAATTGTTTCAAAATGGCTTAATGATGAAAAATACTTTAATAAAACATATCCTGTATCACTTCGTCCCCAGGGGCATGAAATAATAAGAACATGGGCATTTTATACATTATTTAGATGCCTGATTTTGACAGACAAAATTCCATTTTCCAATATTTTGGTTAATGGGATGGTTTTCGGAAAGGACGGAAAAAAGATGTCAAAATCACTTGGAAATGTTGTTGAACCAAATGAAATTATTGAAAAATATGGAGCAGACGCAGTAAGACAGTGGGCATGCACCTTTGTTCCGGGCAGTGATACCTCTTTGATAATGAAGGATATTGATTACGGAAAAAGATTTATTACAAAATTGTGGAATGCAGCAAGATTTATTGAAATGAATTTGCAGGATTATAAGCATGAAAATAACCACGACGAAATTTTTGGAAAAAATTTAACGCCTGTTGACAAATGGATACTCGCAAAATGTGATGAAATGACTGAAAAGACGGATGCTGCACTGGAAAATTTCAACTTTGCAGTAATGAAGGACCTGCAAAATTTCGTATGGCACGATGTTTGTGATAATTATCTTGAACTTGTGAAATACCGCATGTATGAAAATTTAAACAGGCAGGCGGCACAATACACCCTGCACATAGTGCTTACAAATTTAATGAGACAGCTCGCTCCGTTCATTCCGCACACGACAGAGGAAATTGAGCAAAATTTCAATAAAAACAGCGACAGCGTTCATAGTAAGGGAAATTTTCCAAAGCCGCTCGGAATTGACAAAAAATATCTAGATGTTGAAAATGTTGTTGCCATTATTGAGGCGATAAGGAAATTTAAAGGAGACAATAAGATAAAACTAAGCGAAGAAATAAGCAGGGTAAAAATTTACAGAAAGCAGGATGCTGCTGAGACAAAATTTATTGAGGAATGCATCATTGATATAAAAAAGGCGGGAAGGGCGAAGGAAGCTGAAATTTTTGACAGTGATGTGTTTAAGGTTGAGTGTGAAAAATAATATCCAATCGTTGTTGCCCGGAGATTTAAAAATTTTTGAAATTTCGCAATGAACTCACAATATTGATAAGAGCGTTTTAAATTTACCTGCTTTTTTATCTTATTCCAAGAAAAAACAAAATTGTCGGAACTAACAGGACTCCCATCGCGTGCGTTCTGTTTACATTGCCAAATATTGAAATCAGTCCAATACACATTCCAACCAATGCAACAAATATTCCGTAAATTCCTGTAAGGACAAAAAGCGCAACACAAATCAGTATAAACGAGAATATATTTAAATTTCTGCTGTTTATCCTCCCTGTCCATTTCACCGCAATTTCTGCTGTCTTATGAAAAAGCACAACTGCAAAAAATGAAACAAACAGGATAATTCCTATAAACAGCAAAATTTCACCAAATGTTATATCCATAACAGAATCAATCATAACTGCTACTCCACTGCGCGCATTTCCGATTGTATAAATCGCAATCAGTGAAAATATGCTGTTAGATAAATTTATGGCTGAAACCGAAACCATAAACGTCCCGACGCCGTTTCCGAAGATAATTGCCATCAACGTTCCTATCTGCGAAGCACTTATTCCCGGTAATGTTCCTGCTATCATTCCTGCAAACGACCCTAAAAAGCCAGCTGTATAGAAATTTTTGTCAGGTTTTGCCGTTGCCTTTGGAAGTTGTGAAATTTGTTTTCCTTTTTTGTATGTAATGACATTAACGAGCAGTGTGCTTAATCCAAATAAGCCAGCAAATACTGGAAAAAGCACCTGTGATGATGAGAAGAAATTTAAATTTAACGCAATCAATCCAAAATATCCTGAAAGCATAAAGACGAATAAAGCAGTCAAAATTTTGTCCGTTTTTCTTTCATACAATAACAGAGCAGCAACAATTATGATTAGAACAAATACGATATAATTTCTTGATGTTTCATAAATAACAGGAAGAAACAAAAATGCAAATACCGCCAGAATTAAAGCAAAGAACAATCCAAACAATGCTCCAAATAAAGTAAAGTATGCTGCGTCCATTGCCTTGCCTTCCAAAATTAAACGTTGGGCAGGAAGCAAACTTAACACGGTTTCTTCTTGCGGAGCGCCGAGAAACAGCGTCGGAATGAATTCCATAAACTGATGAACAATCATTGCAGAGATTAAAATAACTGCAAACTCCAAAGGCAGCAATCCAAGAGTCGGAAGTAAGGAAATCATAATAATCGCGGCATTATTTACATGAAAGCCGGGAATCATTCCGGTAATAAAGCCGATTATTATGCCTACAAGTGCAAAAAGCATAAATTCAAACAACATTTTTATTATTTGTGTATTTTTGAAACAATTTCTGAATGTATACTACGCAACTTCAGAAATTGTGTTTTGGTTGAGTGCCAAATAAAGAAGAACATAAATTTATACTAACTGGTTGAGTGCCAAATAGAGGTAGGCCATTGGTTTAATTAGACTGCTATAATAACCTACCTACAAAGTAGATCGTATTCTTGTGTAATAATCTGTGTATAAGTGGTGGCTACATCTATATAAATTTTATGGAGCTTTTTTAAAAGCTACCGCTGTACTTAGACTAATGAGCCACCTCTTTTATATTAAATTTTTCATA
>MNZY01000080.1 GCA_001873845.1 Candidatus Altarchaeum sp. CG2_30_32_3053
TATTACATAATTTTAGCAAGAACCTTTCCACAGGAAGAAATTGGACAATTTTTCTTTGTTTTAAGTGTTGTAGGTATAATTTCACTTTTTTCAGACATTGGTTTAAGAGCAGGAACAATATTAAGATTTGTTCCTTTTTATGTAGTACAGAGAAAATTTAATTATGTTAAAAAAGTATTAAAAATTTCAATTTCAGGTTCTAAATAGATCTTATTTTTAAAATAATTCTTAAAATTCTTAATTATTTACTCTACTTGACAACTTTTTACGATAGAGCTAACACAAAATAATTATGAATTGGCAGATAAATTCGTATTTAAGATTTCTTTGCAAATTTAATTTTATCGTCCTTCTGGAGAACAACTTTTCTTGTCTCTACTATTGCATCATGTTGCAAAAATTTAAGAATTTTTTCCTTATATTCGTTTCTTACAATAATCACCGCTCTTGATAATTGTATGCGGGGAATATCCCCAAGAATACCTTTTCTTATGTAGGTGTATTTCTTATAATTTGATTTATCTACACATCCATAGAGTTCTCTAAAAAACTTTGTTCTTGCAGTAGATTTAACATCTTTCCGTAGTTTGAATGATATCAAACACCCAACAGATTCCATTTCTATGAAAGTAATTATGATATTCAAAAATATATTATTCCAATATAATATTATAATATAGTAATTAATAAGGTAATAAAATGAATAAAATCGTAACAGTTCCAACGGAATTAAGAGGACTACTGAACTTGTTTGGATACATATTTACTGCACCGTCATATGTAAACTTTATGTATATAGTGTCAGCAATTATTGTATGTGGAGGCAGAAAAACGCTTTTAAACCTCCACAGAGCAATTGCCAATGTTTGTGCTGATAAGAAGGCGTACCAAACATACAGGTACTTTCTTAATGCTGCAAAATGGGATGAAAATAAAATTGCACAAAAAACTGCTGATGTTTTTCTCAAAAAAATGGGTGCAGAAAATGGAAAGAGAGTTTTAGTCGTCATAGACGACACATATGAAGAAAAGAAAGGGAAAAATACTTTTGGTGTAGGTAAGTTTTGGGACCACAAAACCAAAAGATATATATAGGCGAACAACATTGTCACATCAGCAATACAGTGTGGAAAACAATTCATTCCATATAAAACAGGGATATATGTTAAAGAAGATGATGTGAAAAAATGGAATGTAAAATTTAGGAAAAAACATGAAATTGCGTATGAGGAGATATTATTACATATCTTATAAAGCCACTAAAAGTGGACAAACATGCAAAAGTGTATGTGGTTGTTGATGCAGCATATTTTAATAAAGAGTTTATAGACAATTGCAGAAGCAAGCGTTATCATGTGTGCGGACGAATTAAAAATAATGCTGTTGTTCTTCAAGATGACGGTTCTGAGATAAACATAATTCAATACTTCGAGAAAATTATTAGTGAAAAGGAGAGAAAAATAACAATGACTGTTAGAGGAAAGCAAAA
>MNZY01000139.1 GCA_001873845.1 Candidatus Altarchaeum sp. CG2_30_32_3053
AATGTTTAAAATTAAATTTATAATATCCAATTTTATTTTTAAGCAGATTTTTAAAAAATATCTCACAAATTAATTATCCCAACTTAAAGGGATGAGCACAGAGAATTTGAAAATATACCAACCTTCGGTTTCAATCTTTAAAAATCAATACGATTTTTAAACGAGAGCGAAGCGAATTTATACTCGTAAATTTAATAACTCTACAAAAAGTTAGCAAATTTACCATATCAATACAGGCAAATTCTTTATTCATTTTCCTCCTTTATGATATTCTTCTGCGACACTCTTCCAAAGTATATAATTTGTATTCTTTTTTGTATCATTCATATTCTTTTCCTCTGCAATAAATGCCTTAAAAAACTCTTCTGGGCTCCTGCTCCACGACAATATCAGATTAATTCTTTTGGAAAAGGTATTAAAAGCAGTACTGACTGGTTGTTTTGTATCTATCTCACAACTGATTTGACCTGTGTTAATCGCATCTCTCAATCCGACATAACCAATTGCTACCTTCACATTATCAGGAGGAATATTTTCTCTGATGGCAAAGACCCTTTTGTAAATTTCGAGCTGTTGTCTATAGTCGGACCCTTTCTCTTTATCCCTGTTTGTTTTCCAGTCCACTATCATATATTTGTCTCCTTTTTTAAACACAGCATCTATGGAGCACTTAAACTTTAAAGAAGAATCAAATCCAAGAGAATATAATGGGATATCCAATTTCAGTTCCGGTTTAACCGAATCAGGATAATCCGCTTTAATCTTATCAATAAGCTTCAAAACATTCTCAACACAGGGTTTTGCATCTTCACTTACAGAATATTCCTTCTCTCCAAGCAATATTCGTCTCGCGGCTTCATGCACTTCAGAACCAAGTTGGGTGGCAAGACTGACATCATTTAGTTTGATAATCTCTTTAACAAAATAATCATAAGCATTTCTTGGAAGCGAACTGAAAGAAACACTATTCAATGACTCAAAGTAATTTTTCACAAAATCATTTATCCAGTTATCCTCAGAATACAGTAACGCTTTTGCCTCATCAAACTTTCCGCTTACAAACAGATTAAATGCCCTTTTCCTGCTTTCATTCAAATCAGAAGATATGGTCTTGTCAACATCAATATTGCCCCTTTCAGCATAATCATTCAGATAATCATTAATTTTATCAGCAAGAATAAACAATCTGTTCTTTGCTCTTGTAAAAGCAACAAAATTAATCCTTAATATCTCTTCTTCAAGTTCTTCCTCAACATTTATCTCCTTTGATTTCAGAATGCCCTTAACTACACTATCCTGAAAATTTTCATTGTTTTTTGTTTTTGACGGAATATAGATAACATTATCAAACTCCTTACCTTTAGCCTTATGAACCGTAGTAAGAACAATGCCTTTTTCAGCATCTGGGCCCTGCGATAAAAGGTCAGCTGACTGCATGTATGACATCAGGGACTTCATATCTTTATCATCAAGAACTGAGTTTGCTTCCTGATATGCCTTATACATTGTGATTCCAGCAGAAAGATAGTCATTGCCATAGATTACACATACAGGAATGATTTTTTCCCTGAAATGTCTGTTAACATCCTCAACAGTTTTTACTCTTTCGCGAAGCTCCTTAAAAGCAGGTATTTTTTCATATATTTCTTCAAGGCATTTTACAGACGACATATTGAAGGCATCCTGCATCGTACATGGAAAAAACGGAGTAAACATGGCAGCCCTTACATCCTGCACATCCGAACTTAAAATACCTTTTAGAAAATTAATAATATGGGTTCGTGCATCATTGGAAGCAGAAAAGAATGTTGAACTGAAATTTATTCCTCTTGTATCAAGTTCTTTGGCAATTGACATTACCTGATGATTTGTTCTTGCTATAATGGCTGTCCTGCCATCCAGATTCCTGGCAAGTTCGCAGGCAGCAGGATATATTTTGTCCCTGCTTACTTCATAAATCACTGGCTTTGGACCTGTTTTCCCTTCTGCACTGCATAAGTCGTTTAATTCTTCCCTGTGCGTTAAGTCCCTGGTTTTGGAAACAAAATACGCCCTAGCATAATATAAAATTTCATTCGTGCTTCTGAAATTCTCACAAAGTACAAATTTATCTGAATTTTTAAATTTTCTGAAATTTAGTATTGAACCGCCCTGAAAGCCAAAAATGGCCTGTTTTTTGTCGCCAACAGCAAAAAAATTTCCGTCCGGCTTAAGCGACTTAATGGCAATATCTGCCTCCATCATGTTAACATCCTGTAATTCATCAACCAGTACATAATCAAACAATCTGTGATTCTTCAGCGCCATAAATTTGAGCAGCAGATCGGTATAATCAACTCCCTTTTTATCCTTTATCTGTTCGTAAGCCCTAAAAATATCAAGAAAATGTTCTGCAAATTTGGCAATATCTTCTTTTGTGTAATCCTTTCCTTCTTCCAAAAAATTTTTTACCTCTGCAATGTCTACTTTGTCAGGAGTTATTCCAAAGCTTTTCAGGTATTGGATTAAGTTTTCCGTCTTTGGAACAATCGTCTCAATCAGGTATTCATCGGAATAATTCATGACTTGCTCATTCTTAATATACCTCAAAATAGTATATCTCAGTAAATTACTGTCCAGTATTTCATTTTCATCAATATTGTCCAGGGAATAAGAATGAAAAGTAGATACATTTAATTTTGAAATATCCAAAGAAATGTCCTGCTCTCTGGTAACTTTAATAATTCTGTTTTCCATCTCTTTCCTGGCCTTTTCGGTAAATGTCAGACAGAGTATCTGTCCGGGATTAATGCCTTTTTTTATTAAATTCGCATATTTGTGGGCAAGTAAAAGGGTCTTTCCTGTACCTGGATTAGCAGTAACTAATACATTGCCTTCCCGTTCAATTATTTTTTGCTTCTCTGTGTTTAGAGACATTTTAAATTTGTCTGAAATTCATAAATTTTATTATCCAAACAATTACAATTTTAGATTTTATACCTGCACAACGGCTTACTCAAATGCCTCCTGTGTCCTGGTTCAACTTCATAAATTCCTGGTTTTAAATTTCTTGCCGTTTCTATAAATTTTGCAGCATCGCTTTTAAATCGTAGCTTGCATTTTCTGCACTGAAAGCCCTTTTCTTTTCCTTCTGATTTCATTCTGATGTTACATTTCGGGCAAACAGGATTTTCTTTTTTATAAATTTTTGCCAGATTTAAAATTTCAATCTTTTCAATATTAAATGTATTTTTGTATGTTTCAATTCCTCCGTAAAGTCGGAGGATGTCTCCATTAATCAGGTTTATTGCTATATCCTTTAATTTTGTTACTCCATAAGCCGCACAGGTAATGCCTGCTGTATCATCGGAAATTTTAAAGAAGGTATGTCCTTTTGCAATCCTTTTTGGGTTTTCAGTAACCGTGCCTTCAATAATTGCAGCATCATGTTGCTTTAGTCTGGAAATTTTTTTGGACATAAGATGGGCATCCGTATGCTGGTTTGTTCTGAAAATCTGGGTGAAAGAAATTTCTTCTTTAAATTTTATCACTGAAAATGCCTTATTAACAATTTCAATGCCATTTCCCCTGATGCCGCAAAGTATGGGGTCTTTTCCGTGAGGCATAAAAACAGGTTTATACTCTTCCGTATTCACATTATCAAATGTTCCGGGATAAAACAATTTATGCATTTCAAAAACACTTTCTTCATCAATTCTTCTTTCTGTGCCGAAATTTTTCTCTGTCCTGTAAACAAGTAATTCATAAGTTAAGTCACTGAAATCACAGCCAAGGCATGCCAGACAACCGATGAGTCCCCTTCCGTTCTTAAATTTATGGATCTCTACTTTTATTGTGTCAGCTATCCTGTCGGCTTCTTCAATCGTGCATAACTCGCTAACTGCTTTTTTGTAAAATTTATTTAAAATTTCAAAATTTCGCGTCCAAATTTCATCATCCAAAAATAAACAGGCTGGATTTGTATTCTCATCATCAAACCGCGAATATTTTTTAAGAAAATTTAAGACAGTTCTTTTTATTTTCTCTTTTTCACTGCCGTTTGATTTTTCGGTCTCAATGTAAAACCAGCACGCCCCGTTTCCTCTTGTTTTGTAAGGAATATTCGGATTCAGCCGGACTAAATTTGGCATTCCAGAACGATCAACTTTCAGATTCATATCTCTAAATTTCCTTAAAATCAAAGCAGTTAAATATGTCGTGCACATTCCTTCTGTTGAGTCCGTATCGTCTAAGGCAATGAACATTTTCTGATTTATCTTTTGTACTGCATCTTAAATGCTTCTACCGTATTTTTCAGAAGTACGGCAACAGTCATTGGTCCCACACCACCTGGAACAGGTGTTATAAGTGATGCTTTTTTCTTTACATTTTTAAAATCAACATCCCCAGAAATTTTTCCGTTAACCCTTGAAATACCAACATCAATGACTACGGCATTTTCTTTAACCATATCCTCTGTAATTAAATCTCGTTTTCCGACCGCTGAAATTAAAATGTCTGCTTTTAATGTATGCTCTTTTAAATTTTTTGTCCAGATATGGCAAACAGTTACAGTGGCATTCCTACTTAAAAGCATCAAAGCGAGCGGTTTTCCCACAACAGAGCTGTGATTAATTATTACAACATTGCTGCCTTCAATCTCCACATTATATTTTTCAAGCATAAGTATTATTCCTTTCGGTGTGCAGGGTGCCAGTGTTTCACAGTTATTCATTAATCTTCCGGAATTTACTGGATTAAAACCATCAACATCTTTCTTATAATTTATTGCTTCCATAATCATTTCTGTATTTATGTGCTTTGGCAGGGGCAGTTGCACAAGAATTCCGTTTATCTCTTTATTTGCATTTAGTTCCGAAATTTTTTTAAGAAGTTCTTCTTCTGTTAAGGTATCGGAAAATCTGTAAATCAGTGAATTTATTCCGGATTCTTTGCACGCTTTATATTTCAAACTGACATAAATTTCCGATGCAGGATTATTGCCGACAAGTATTGTAGCAAGTGATGGGCTTTTTCTATATTCCTTTACTAAATTTTCAACCTCTGTTTTTATTTCTTCTTTTATGTCGGAAGCCATTTTTTTTCCGTCTATTATTGCTGCCATGTTAAATTTATTTTTAGAGAGCGTTGAAAAAGTCCAAAATTTACCTTTAAATAATACTCATATTCGCCTTTAAACTTATAGGTTTTTCAACAGCCTCTTTTAAATTTTAAATTGTTTGCTTTTGTTTGCTTTAAATTAAATTTATCTTACAAATTTAATTATAAACCTATTATTAAATAACCAGGATGGACCTGTAGCCTAGCTTGGACAAGGCGACAGCCTTCTAAGCTGTAGATCGTGGGTTCAAATCCCGCCAGGTCCGCATAAAATTTGAAAACAGCACCGATTTTTGGTGCTGGCCCACTAAAATTGGGATAATTATTATATTTGTTTTTTTTTACTAATATTTTTATAAGTTATAGGACTTACTTATATTATTTTGTAAATGAACATAAAAAGTCAAGAATTCATATCTGCCTTGCGTAAGTCCTGTAATGTTTAAAATTAAATTTATAATATTCAATTTTAATTTTTAAGCAGATTTTTAAAAAATATATCACAAATTAATTATCCCAACTTAAAGGGATGAGTACCAAATTTGGT
>MNZY01000157.1 GCA_001873845.1 Candidatus Altarchaeum sp. CG2_30_32_3053
TTTGTATTTTAAATTTATTTATGAAAAATTTAATATAAAAGAGGTGGCTCATTAGTCTAAGTACAGCGGTAGCTTTTAAAAAAGCTCCATAAAATTTATATATATGTAGCCACCACTTATACACAGATTATTACACAAGAATACGATCTACTTTGTAGGCAGGTTATTATAGCAGTCTAATTAAATTAATGGCCTACTTCTATTTGCTACTCAACCACCAACAAACAATAATTTAACAATAAATACATTTATTTTTTGTTTAACTTTTTGTTTAACTTTCCGAAAAAATCATTTAGTTTTGAGCAGATAAATATTAGGATTGCTATAATAACATTTATAGAGCGATGAAAATGCCCCAAATTAAGCAAATTTAAAATCAACAGATTTTCAAATATACTGAAACCTTTGGTTTTAATCTTTAAAAATAGTGCAAGCATTTTCGAAACGCAGAGTTTTGCAAATACACGAACGGAGTGAGCGTAACAGCGAGGTGATTTAAAACTTTGTTTTAAATATATCCCGAGTTTCCCACCCCAGCGTAAAAGTTTGAGCGTATTTTTGTTGTTAATTATAATTAATTTTGTAAATTTTTAAAATTACCCGTAAATTTTTTGATGTTGGGAAAGATGGGTTAAATATACTAAAAATTAAATTTTTAATCTTTAAAAATCAACAGATTTTTAAATATCCGGGTCAGAGAGAGTATATTTAAAAATTGTGTCCATTTTGAAATCTCCGAATGAAATGAGGTGCTTTTAAACCCCTCACAAATCAGAAAACTAAATGAATTTTTAAAATAACTTTGTCCATGCTTCTAAATCATAAATATTTATATTCCTAAACATAATTATTTGTGATTTTAAAGAATAATTTTGCTCCTGTAGTCTAGCCAGGCAGGATAACGGACTTTCGATCCGTCGACTCGGGTTCAAATCCCGGCAGGAGCAATAAATTTTAAAATTTCCTCTTTCTTTTTTAAGGCATCCTGATATGCTTTATCCACATTTTTCTTCATTTCCTCAAATTTCCCTGGTGCTTGCTCGCCGACAACCTTCTTGATTTTTGTATATGCTGACTCTCTAAACAACGGCTCAATTGCTTTTTCATTATTATTTTCATCTGTCAGCAAAATTTTTCCTTCTCTCTTACTTTCTATAACCTCTCCGATTTCATCAATTTCAATTCCTGCATTCCTTAAAATTTTAATAATTTCGCCGCAGTTTTCAGGAGGAACAAAAAGCATTAGTGAATCAAGAGAAACGCCCAGATAGTCAATATTTAAATTTTTAAGCATGTTATAGACTTTTTTGTTTATTAAATTTTTGATTTTTGGTCCGTAAAATTTTATAGAGACATTCTTTTTCAGACCATCTTCCTTTAATGAATGCCCGCAATATTCTTTTATTTTACACCACATACACTGCGGATTTCTCGGCAGACAGACATTCTGCCCGTGCTGAACAAATATGTAATTAATTGTTTTCCAGTAGTCCTTTGGTAAAATTTTTTTCAGTTCATTCTCTGTCTCGGCTGGATTTTCTGTATTCATTATTCCGAGACGATTTGAAATGCGATGAACATGGGTATCAACGGGAATCGCCTGCCTGTTAAATCCGAATGTTAACACACAGTTTGCTGTTTTTCTTCCGACACCATTTAATTTTAACAGGTCATATTCATTGTCAGGAACCTTGCTGTTGTATCTTTCAATCAAAATTTTTGAAATTCCAGCAATTCGTTTTGCTTTTGTCTTATAAAAATTTACTCCTTTTATTGCATTTTCTATTTTATCTATCTTACATTTTAAAACATCTTCGGGCTTTGAAATAAATTTAAATAAATTTTCCGCTGCCTGTTTTGTTCTCTCATCTTTTGTTCTCTGGGATAAAATCGTTGAAATCAAAACATTAAATGGCTCTTTGCTTGGGTAAAAAAATTCTTCATAGTCGTTATTTAAAATTTCAATAATATTTATTATTTTTTCTTTGTCTCTGTCTTTTTCTGCATTCAGTAAATTTAGAACCTCATAAGCATCTCCCCTGATTCCTCCATTTGTCACATCAAGCATCGCGTTGGTCTTATGCAGTAAATTTTTCTCGTGCAAAATTTTACACGCTTTTATAAATGAGATGTTCATCGTTTCAGGAACGACATCAAAATTTCCGGAATAAATTGCAGTTGTTGCTATTGTTCCGCCTCCTGCCCCGCCTGTCATTAAAATTTTATCTCCAACCCGGACATTTTTTCTTGCCTTAATGAAATTTGCATCGTTTATAATTCCGACAGCACCAACACAGGAAACCATCCTCTCTCCGATAACCATATCCCCGCCTATTCTTAATGTTGAGCCGGCAACTAACGGAACATCCGCCAGTTCGCTGACTACAGAAATTCCTGCAACAAAGTCAAACAGCCGTCCGACATCGCCGTCATCTGCCAAATGCAGGTCATCAAGCAATGCAACCGGTTTCGCTCCTTTTACATAAATGTCTCTTAATGACGCTCGTGCGACATGAAAGCCGGCAATAAAAGGATATTCTGATAAACGGGAATGCGTGCCATCTACTGAAACAACGATAAATTTTTCGTTTTCTTTTTTTTCGTTTTCTTTGTCTTTTCCGTTTTCTCCGATGCAGACAATGCCTGCATCGTCATGCTCTTTTGCACCAACAACAACATTATTAAATTTTCCGCTGATATTATGCGATGCTATACTGCAAATTTTTTCATGAACAAAGAAATCACCTTTACCTCTGCTTCCAACCCCGATTTCTCCCATGCTGACATTTGACTTTGGAAAATTCAGCAGGTCATTCAGAAATTTATTGTCAATATTCCGGTTGGTTTTCTTTACTTCTTCCAGGACCGCTTCTGCAAGTAATTTTGCTTTATCTATATTGTCTATGTTGTCTTTGTTGTCTTTGTTGTCTTTGTCAGAGTTAAATTTTATCTTTAAAATTAAAGACGAGATTTCGGTTAAAATTTCTTCTTCACTTATTCCTTTTTTTAGCTCACGCCTGCAATAACCTTCAATATCCATTTTAAAATGTGTGTGCAAAGAATATAAATGAGGACAGATAAACAATAACAGATAAACAAATACTGAATGTTAAAAAAGACATAAATAAGACATAAATTTAGCAGGTCATATGTATAATTCCCGAATCATCTCCTCCAAATTTTGTTTTCATTTTTGCAAGTTTTCCCGTCTCGTATTTTTCTAATTTTATTCCTTTTTCTTTCAGATACTTTGTTCCATCTTCCTCTACAGAAACCATTCCGCTTTCTCCCGTGCCGATTATAACCCTTTTTGTATTTTCTCTTAAAATTTTTTCTAATTCTTCTTTTGGAATCCTGTGCGATGTCCCGGACAATCTCTTTGAAATACCTTTATCCCTTTTATAAATTTCTCCGTTTATTATCCACAAATCATGGATGTATTCTTTGCCTTCAATTTTTATCCGTCCGAAAGAGTATCCATCTACTTTCATCTTTAAATTTTGAAATCTTATGAGTTTTTCTTATTTTTTCAACCGTTCTCGTAAATTGTTTAATTCCTTTATTAATTCCTTCGGCATCCTGTCAAATTTACTGAAAAATTTATCTATTTCATCTGCCTCTTTAAGCCATTCCTGGACATCAATGTTTAACAATTCTTTTATGTCCTGTTTGCTTATTTCTATTCCTTTTGTATTTATTGCATCTGCTGCTGGAATATAGCCGACAGGAGTTTCAACTGCTTCTTTTTCTTTATTATTGCTAAAAGTATCACATCGCTTTATAATCCACTCAATAACCCTTAAATTTTCACCATATCCGGGCCATAAAAATTTTCCTTCTCTGTTTTTCCTGAACCAGTTAACAAAGAATATTTTCGGAGGAAATTTCATACGCTTTCCAATGTCTAACCAGTTGGTAAAATAGTCCCCCATATTGTATCCGCAAAACGGTATCATTGCCATCGGGTCATTTCGGACAACCTTTCCAACTCCCATTGCTGCTGCGGTTGTCTCTGATCTCAAACTTGCACCAATAAAAACCCCGTGCTGCCAGTTAAATGATTCATAAACAATTGGTACAACGCTTTCTCTTCTTCCACCAAAAAGGATTGCTGAAATCGGAACTCCCTTCGAATTTGAAAATTCATGAGATACTACAGGACACTGTGATATTGGTGCTGTAAATCTGCTGTTCGGATGTTCTCCTGGAACAAGGTTTCCCTTTTCATCTTTCATATCTTTTGTCCATGCATCACCTTTCCAGTCAATTCCCTTGTCAGGTGGGTCTTCCATTCCTTCCCACCAGACGGTATTATCTTCTTTCAGAAGAACATTTGTGAATATAGTATTTTTCTTAATTGTCAGCATTGCATTCTTGTTTGTTTTTATATTAGTTCCGGGAACAACCCCAAAAAATCCTGCTTCAGGATTAATTGCCCATAGTCGGCTATCATCTCCAATGTACATCCAGGCAATATCATCTCCTATTACTCTTACTTTGTAGCCAGAAAGGGACTCTGGAGGAATTAGCATAGAGAGATTTGTCTTTCCGCACGCACTTGGAAATGCTCCTGCGATATAAAATTTTTTTCCGTCAGGTGTTTGAATATCAGCTAAAAACATATGTTCTGCCATCCATCCTTCTTTTCTACTAAGATAGCTTGCAATACGAAGTGCAAGGCATTTTTTGCCCAATAAAACATTTCCGCCGTAACCAGAATTTACGCTCATTATGGTATTATCCTCAGGAAAATGGCAGATTCTCCGTTTTTCCAGATTGAGCTCGCCTTTTGAGTGAAGCCCTTTGGTAAAATTATTTTCTATGATATCGTCTGCTACAATTCTTCCGGTATGTGTCATTATTCTCATATTTAAAACAACATAGATACTATCTGTAAGTTCTACCCCTATTTTATTCATTTTTGATCCAGGAACACCCATCATAAACGGAATGACATACATTGTTCTTCCTTTCATCGAATCTCTAAAATAACCGCTTAATTCTTCATACGCATCTTCAGGAGATTTCCAGTTGTTTGTAGGACCTGCATCTTCTTTTTTTGTTGTGCAGATATAAGTCAAATGCTCGGTTCTCGCGACATCATTTATGGCAGTTCTGTGCAATATGCATCCTGGAAATTTTTCTTGATTTAATTCAATTAATTCACCGCTTTTAACTGCCTCGCCGGTAAGAAATTTTTTTTCTTCTTCCAAACCGTCACAAAAGTAAATTTTATCTGGATTGCAAATTTCTGCTGATTTATTTACAAATTCTAATACATATTTATTTGTAATATAATTATTGACATATTTGTTCAAATTTTCCATTTTAATTGTATTCAAATTTTCCATTTTAATTGTATTTATATTGACAAAAGTTTCCCATTTCAATTTATAGTTCTTGTTATCAATTTTGTTCGATTTTATAATTTTTATCGTATTATAAAATATGAGATTTACTTATCTGGAAAGTATAAAATTTACTTATCTGGAAAGTATAACAATTTTAGTTAAGATTTGTCCGAAGGGCTTTCTTATCAAATATTTTTAAATAAACAAATAATTAACTATATTTTTGCGAAATGGGAAACTTTTGATATTGATTATAGTGAATCTATGGTGCCCATCCCTTTAAATTAGGATAATTAACTTATGAGATATTTTTTAAAAATCTGCTTAAAAATTATATTTTTAAGCAAATAAATTTTTTGAAATATCACAAAATTCAAT
>MNZY01000116.1 GCA_001873845.1 Candidatus Altarchaeum sp. CG2_30_32_3053
AATTTAATGTAAAGGGTTCTTGGGGCACAACCTATTATTTTCAATAGTTCATCAGTACGAAGGGTTTTGTTGGCTTCTAATAATCGAAGTATTTCCTTTGCATGAAATTTTATTGGTTTCATTTTAAATGCATAATGTTATAATATTAGAAAGATGTCTATAAATAATATAACTTTACGCATTTTATAAATTGAAGCCGCACTTCCCGTTTAATTACTGCAGAAAGTTATAATTTCAGAGGATTATTGACATTTACAAGACTATCTTGACCTTATGGTTGTTTGCAGTTGGAGGATTGCTTGGTGTTTTAGTGGGGCTTGCAATGCTTTTGATGGGAGGTGCGATGTTTGCAGAAAATATGGGCATTTTTGCAGTTATTGCTATAGTAATTGGAGTTGCCGAACTTGTTGTTGCGTATGGAATATGGAACATGAAGAAATGGGCGAGAATTGTCGGAATAATTTTGGCTGTTATTGGTTTGATAAATATTCCGATTGGAACAATTATAAGCATAGTTATTCTGTATTTCCTGTTAATAGACAAGAACACAAAGGATTTATTCACAGAATAGAAAAACCCGACAACATCTTATAAGAAAATTTATAATTTTTTCTTTTTATTTTCTTTTTCTTCTTTTTCTTCTCTTTTTCTTCTCTTTTTCTTCTTCTTTTTTCTTCTTCTTTTCTTCTCTTTTCATTCTGTTTTCATTTTATCTGTTTTTAACCTATTCTATTGCTCTTATTTGTTCTATCCTCTTTGTTCTTTAATATTTATGTTTTTAATCTAATTTTTAAACCATATTTGTAAAAATTTTTGTATAAGTGCAAAATGAAATTTAAGAATATTGCGATATTGGGAGATAACACATTTGGGGGTGTATTGGGAAAAAAAGGAACAGAAAGCGATATAACTCTTTACAGTTATAAGGAAGAATCACAGGCATTAAGTTTTGTAGTTCCGACAGAATATCCAGGAAAAATTCAATCAATGGTGTATGCGATAAATATGACAGATGCTGCCATAGTCAAGGTTGATGCAATAAGCAGAACTTTGGGAGAGATAATAGTGGCATTGGAATGTGCCAATATAAAAAAGGGCTATATCGTAATGGGAGAAAATTTAATTAAGGAACAAATTTTGCCGATAATCAAAGGCACAGTGCTTCAGAATTATAAATTTATTGATAATGACAGAATTGCAATAATTGATACATTATCCAGGGAAGATATTTCTTCGGACCCCGGCAATATAAAAGTTCAGATAGACCACTTTTTTGATGTCAAAAGTGTCGGAACCGTAATATTGGGAAGGGCTTATGGAAAGGCAAGGAAATTTGATGAATTTATTATGTATCCTACAGATAAAAAGGTAAATGTAAAATCAATTCAGATTTATGATGAGGACCACGATGAAGCAGAAAATGGTTCAAGGGCAGGTATAAGTTTAAAAGGCGTAAGCGTGGCAGAACTTGAAAGAGGATATGTACTGGCAAAAGAAGGAACAATGAATGTTGCCAGGGAAATTAATGTTAAATTTAAGATTCAGAAATTTTGGAGATATCCTATTAGCGCCGGGGGAGAATATGTTTTTGTTTGCGGGCTTCAGCAATTACGGGCAATCATTAAGGAAGGATCATTAGGTTCCGGCGAAGAAGGAACAATAAAGATAGGTCTTGACTGGAAGCTTGCTTATGCACCGGGTGACAGAATATGGCTTTTAAGGCCTGACTTGCCGGACAACAGGGTTGTTGGATGCGGAATAATAATTTAATAGGTTTAACTCATAAATTAAAATGCGATCAAAAAAATTTATATATGAGATAAATTTGAGTTCGGGATTAGGGGTTTTAGGGATTTTAGCAGTTGTTTTAATGCTTACTTTGAGCGGATGTGTTGAACAAAAAAAAGATGTAACTTTAACAATGGCAAATGAAATAAGGAGCCCTGTAAATTTTCTGCCAGTATTTCTTTACGCAAAATTTAATGAAAGTGTAAAGGGAAGTGTGAGTTTTTACATAGACGATAAATTTATAGGCGATGCCAATTCAAATGGTAGCGATGTTTTTATGAAGTGCTATGAAAATTTAAGTGCCAAAGAATACAAAGTGAATGCAATATTTTCGGGAAATGACAAATTTAATAACGCGTCTGCATCTACACGGCTTCAAATTTTTAAACACAATACTGTTTTAGATGTTGTTTTTGAACCGGACGAAAGAATTTATTTCAAGGACTCATTAAATGTGAAGGCACAACTCAATGTAAAAGGAGAAGAAGGAGAATGTACAGATAAAGAAATTTTACTGTATGCAGATGACAGGTTTTTCGGTAAAAATTTAACAAACGATGAGTGCATTGCGGAGTTTACTTTTAAAAATTTAACTGCTGGCGAGTTAAATGTAAGGGGAGAATATAAAGGAAATGAAATTTACGAAGATGCAAGTGCGACTAAAAATATTGAGGTAACATCCAAAATACCACTTGAAATTTTTGCAGATAGCAAAGAGGCAGAACCAAAGGATAAAAATGTAACAATATCTGCGGATATGAAAGACTATCTGGGGAGAAATATTTCGGATTGGACATTAAAACTAATATCTGACGGAAAAACAATTGCTAATTTAACTGCTGGACACAAGACACTTGTTTTGGACATTTCAAACCGGACACTAGGAACTCATCATTTACAGGTTGTTTTTGACGGAACAGAAATTTATGAAAGTAAAAGGAAAGATGTATTTATACAGATCATAAATAAATACAATATTTCAGGTGTTGAGGTAAAGGCAGAAATTCCTCTTGAACAAATAGTAAACAAAAAAATATCTGTCTATTCAGACGGTTCAAATGTCAGCGAGTATTGCGCTTATGAATTTGAATCAATTTCAGATCAGAAAAAGGGCTACCACCTTCAGATTCAGGGAGGAAAGAGAGACAGCATATTTTTAGGGAAAAATTTCGGGATAATTACTGTAAAACAGGACTATGAGATGCTTCCCTGCCATGTCTTTTTGTGCATCAATAAAAACATTAACTGCTCAATTCCCGAAGTTATTGAAGCAATCGGAAAACTTGAAAATTTAAGCATAGCGATGGATAAAGATGTAAGTGGGAAGCCTTTGGCAGTCTATGATGAAATCCGGGGAACGCTTGGATATATTCAGGCATATCTTGTTCAAAACGGAAGGCAAATTTACATAAAGCCGTATCTGATAAACGGCAGCAAATGCGAAATGTATCCAACGAGAACGGCATATCAAAATTTAACAAAAGAGACAAATGACTGCAACTTCAGTGGAATCTTTATAAAAAATGCAGATGAAAGGTTTATGGGGGTGAAGAACGGAAAAATTTTACTGGAAGGAGATGAGACAGGGCTGTTTGTTGAAGAGACAATTTTAAAGTGGCTCATTGCACCCGAATATGCTTACAATTTAAGAATCAAAAACCAGAACAAATATTGAATGGATGCAATTTTTGTTGTTTCATAAAATGGCGGGCATGGAGTTTGAATTTTTCGTAAATACAGATATGGGCAGGTATAAGGGACAGTATATCACACTGGTTGGAGATAAAATAGCAGCAAGCAGAGGGAATGCGAAAGTCGTCTGGAATGAGGCAAAGAAGAAAACTGGGAAGGCGCCAACAATAGCAAAAATTCCGCAGGACGATGCTTTGGTTTTATATAACCTATTCAAATATAATTAAAATTTTTGAGATTTTTAATCCAACATTCTTAATTTCATTCTTAATTTATATAGATTTAAATTTACTAATTTCAAATGGCACGAACAAAAGCAGTTAAAGAAGGGGCTAATGAAATAAAAGAAGAAATAAAAAAAGAGGAAAATAAAACAAAAGTAACAGAGGTAACCGGGAAAAAAGCTGAAACAACAGAAGAAGTAAAATCCGAAGTAAAACCTGCTGAAAAGGCAACAACAAAATCCGGTGAAGAAGCAGCAGAAGAAAAAAGCAGGGAAACCAAAGAAGAAGTTGCAAAGCCGAAAAAAACAGAAAAAACAGAGGAAAAAAAGACACTTGAAAAGGTTTATACTATCCCATTAAGCGAAGTATACAATCAACCGTGGAGTAAAAGGGCAAGAAAGGCAACAAGGATGGTGAGGGAATTTTTGCAAAAGCATACCAAGAAGGAGGTAAAAATAGCTGGTGATGTTAATAATGCAATATGGAGCAGGGGAATGAAGCATCCTCCGAGAAAAATAAGAGTTAATGTTGAAATTGGAGAGAATGTTGCAACAGCAAGGTTATTAAAGTAGGCAGGAAAAATGATAAATTTTATAAAATTTTATAAATCATCTAACAATAAAATAATATGATAAAGCAAATTTCCATCAAAAAAGACGCTTTTATCGGGCTGTTCGGACTGCTTACTGATAAATACAGCATTCTTTCTTATGATTTTCCTGAAATTGATCCAGATGTTCCTATTTTAAGGACAAAAATTTATTCAACTGACTTAAACGGGATTTTTTGTGTTGGAAACTCTAATGGCTTGCTTGTATCAAATGTTGTAGAGAGCGATGAAGAAGAAAAAATAAAGGAATTTTGCAAAAAGAAGGATATAAATTTCGGGAAAATTTCAACCGACCTTAATGCACTGGGAAATTTAATTGCCTGTAACGACAAACATGCTTTGATCAGTGAAGTGATTCCAAAGAAAAATTTAACTGATATTAAAGAAATTTTAGGTGTTGACTGTTCCTTTGGTTCTGTTGCAGGACATAAAGAGGCAGGAAGCTGTCTGGTTGTGACAAACAAGGGCTTTTTAGCACATCCTGATGCAGAGGGTAATTTAGAAGGTATAAAGGAAATTTTTGGTGTTAACGGAAGGGCAGGAAGTGTAAATTTGGGTTATGCTTTTGTGCGGGCAGGAATTATAGCAAATTCCAAAAATGTATTCGTTGGGGATGAAACAACAGGAATAGAAATGAATGTCATAAGTGATGCGTTGAAGGTGGATTAATAATGGGATTTAAGGTTTAATAAATATTTGAAATGTATCTGACAAAAAATTCAGGATACTTATTAAAAACAAAAAATTCAGGCCCATATTTTCAAATCCGTGATAATTTTCTCATTAGCATTCGGAGATTTTCAAAACTTACGCTTACTTTGTTCCACTCACTTTGTTCCACTCACTTTCTTCGTGTCTTTTCAAATCTCTGCGATTTGAAAACTGCGTTTTAAAAATAGCAAGAATCTCTAAAATTTTGTATCAGTTTATAAAAATCCCACCATATTAAAAATAAGAGCAGGTTATAATTAGTGTCCATCCACAAAGTCGAAAATAATTTATTTTTAAAAAATTTGTTTTTTTCTTAATATTTTTATTTGATGGATTTCGTTTTCTCTAATGAAGATGTAATTAAATTAGAATTCCTTTATAAAATAGAAATCTGTTGCAAAGTATCAATAAATTTTGGGTACTCATCCCTTTAAGTTGGGATAATTAATTTGTGATATATTTTTTAAAAATCTGTACTATAACAAGTGTTTTTCAAGGCTATAATCAACAGCAATATTTAGAACATGTTTCCAATATTTCCATCTTTTAATTAGTTTTCCATCATGCAATGCTTCTACGCCTCTCAATGTCACTCTCATCTCTATTGTAGTTCCCTTCAATTTCTTTGATATATAATATGTCTTTCCTTTAAATCGAAGTTTCCCATCTTTTTTTACAATTCTGTTTTTCT
>MNZY01000185.1 GCA_001873845.1 Candidatus Altarchaeum sp. CG2_30_32_3053
CATGTGTAGAATGTCTGTATCGGCGATTGCTTTGGTCCTTGGAAAGCAAGAAAAGACAATAGAGCGATGGATAAAAAAGATATCTCCACACTGTGAGGATATAATAAAACATAAACTGAATAGGAAAAATCATAATTTTACCAGTAGATTTCTCCAAATGGACGAGTTATGGAGTTACGCATGGAAAAAGAATGCAAAACTATGGATTTGGACAGGAATTGATGTAACAACGAAGTTGTTTATAGGGTTGAGCACCAAAAGAAAGATAAGCATCGGTGAGAAAATATAAAATTTAATACATCTTTTATATCTTAATTATTAAACATATTTTAAAAACATTAAAAATTTAAAAAGAAAAATAAAATGGACTTTGCCGAACCACTCAGCTATCCGCTGAAGGATTTAAAAAAATTAGTAATAGGGGGATTGATGGTATTTCCCAGAATGCTTTTGTTATTAATACCTTTGATTATGTCTTGGGGTTATATGATAAAAGTAGCAGGTGATACTGTAAAAGGAAAAAATGAACTTCCTGAGTTCAATGACTGGGGATATTTTCTTACAAAAGGACTCGGTACTATTTTGATTTACACCCTATATGGGCTTTTTGCAATTATTATAACTCTTCCGGCAACAATTTTGTATTTTATGTTTATTTTTTCACTTTTTGGTGGTTATTATACTCAAGGTTACTCTTATACTCCTGATACGACCCTTATGATATTGGCTATGATTTTCTATATCATCGCTTTTATACCTTTGATTGTTTTATCAATAATGGAGATGATAGCGTGTGTGAGATATGGTGAAAAAGGAAATGTTGGTGTAGCGTTTGAATTTAGAAAAATTTACAGAAAATTTAAAACAAATTTAGCGAATTACATAATCGGATTTCTTGTTCTTTTTGGATTCCTGTTGGTAATTTATATTGTAATGATTATTGCAATGATTACTATTGTTGGAATCCTTTTTATAGGAATAATTTTGTTTTATGTTATCATGGTTCAAATACGAATGTTTGCCCAGATTTACAAAGAATCCAAGGTAAAATTGGACGAAAGTGGTGAAAGTACACTTTCACGACAGGAAACTGCCCAAAGCGGTTTAAGTAGAGGTGATGAATGGAAAGAATTAAAATAAAAATACGAAATCAAAATGGGCAAAAAAAAATATCCTAAAACATAAGCGGTTGAGTGCCAAATAGACGTAGGCCATTAATTTATAGTCATTTTGCTAACTTTTTACCCCCTTCAAAGTTGTATTTTTCATCCAAAAATTTTGCTCGCCAACGCTCACTATAAGACATTTTCCTATCATTAAACAATTCCAAAGCTGTACTTTCACATACATCAACCATTTCCTCAAAGTTTAATTTTTTTGCTAATTCTCTTTTT
>MNZY01000006.1 GCA_001873845.1 Candidatus Altarchaeum sp. CG2_30_32_3053
TTCTCTTGCATTTTAAGTAGAATACTGGTTATGTTTCGTATGAAAGGGACACAAAATTGTACCACAATTTTTTTGGGCATTTAAAGTTGAATGATACCCTTAATAAATTACATTCTTGAGCTTAAAATTTATCCTCTTTATCTCCTCAAGATTTCCGTCTTTTGTTTCGGTGTAGCAAAACAACTTCTTCTTTTTGAGGTCTATAACACAATATACGAACAAGTTGATCAAATCCACCGGCAGCTTGATTTCATGCTTCAGCACATCGATAAAACCGTACTCTTTTTTGTCGCCTTTCTCACCTTTTCGTCTTGTGATTCTCAAAAAGCATATTTCATGCTCTTTGAACCTATTCACGTGTTTGTTTTTGATATCAGCGCTCTTGAAGTCATCCATAAATTCAGGATTTTCCAAGGGTGGATTGTTGTTCACCAGATTTATGTATTTTTCGTACTCCAAATTGAAACTCTTTATCTTTACATCAACCTCTTTTTCGTCCGTAAACCGCAGCTTATTCCAGAATTTCTTTGAGAAAACACTATTGTGACCCTCAATACTGCCGTTGTTCCAGGGGCTTCTCTGTGCAACATATAATGGTTTGATCCCAAGATTAAGCAAAAATAATGTGAAACTTCCGATTTGTTTTTCACGACTTAAATTAGCTCCGAACGCAGAGTCATTATCAATCCGTAGAACATCAGGAATCGGATTATCATTCCAAACTTCTGTTAAAACCCGTATCGCCTCATCGGTTGTTTGTCCTTCCACCCGTTTTATAATCCCCTCTTTTCTTGGGCGAATATACTTGCATGAAAGAAAATTGATCCTGTCATCCGAACCTTTCAAGTACTTCGGTCCGATGAAATCAACACTCATCATGCACTTACCCATTTTGTTCAGTGTGTGTTGCGGATACTTCATGTATTTGCTTACTCCCTTTCTTTTCTTTCGCGGTGTCTTTACCAATTTGTATTCTTTTAGTGTGCGATCTACAAAAGATTTTGAAACATTGTTTGTATGCAATTTGTTGTAGTTTCCCTGAACAACAAGCGAACCGATGAAAAAACTTCCTTCTTTTTCCAGTTGCTGCCTTATCTTTTTTATCTCTTTCTTCTGTTCTTTTGTGTATTTCCTGGGATTTCCTTTTTTCCAGCCGCGATTATCTTTTTCCAATTCTTCATCGCTCATGTTTATCCACTGACTAACATGTCTTGTCCCGGATCCAAGACAATCGGCTATCTTTCGGATAGCCCAACCTTTTTTGTGTAATTTTTTAGCTTGTTTTCGTTTTATTGCAAGTATTGGTTTTGTATTTTCCATTTTTGGACACTAAATTTAATTATTTTTCATTAAATTTATGTGTCCCTTTCGTTTGAAACATAACCATTATTTGGCGTTTTGTTGATACATTCTGGATTGATAAAGAAGAAGGAATTTTATTAAAGGCAACTTCAAAGAATAGATGGGTAAGCAATGGTGTGCCGGATGAATTTACCACAACAAAAGAAATTGTGTTAGAAAAAGAAGATTGATTTAAAATTTAATTTCACGGAATAGTATAAATATGACAACACACTGGCTGAACGCCTTTCGGATATAATTTATTTGCAATTAAATCCATCTTTCTCACCATCAAAAAATTTATGAGTAATTTTAAAAATTTACAAAATTATTATGCTTAACAAGAAAAATACGCTCACTATTGTTTGGATATTTTTAAATCTTTTGGATTTAAAACTTTTACGCATGTGTGGGAAACTCGGGATTAAATAAAAAATTTGTAACTATTCAGAGGTATTAAATTTATGTTAATATATTCAAGGGTTCTGAATCCAAAATATTCTTTACAAATTGCATAGATAATTTCAATCTCAATCGTAGAAATTTTAGAATTTTTATACTCATAAAAGCAATTATTTCATTAACTAAAATCTGTAATTTTTTGTTTCAGAATATTAATTATTTAAAAACTTAATAGCAGAAGTTAAATGAAATAAAAATGAATCACGCCGCTTCGTTCGGAGATTTAAAATTTCTAACGAAATTTAAAATAAGATTGAAAATATTATAGATTTTTAAAGATTGAAACCGAAGGTTTCAGTATTTCAAAATTTCATTTTGAAAACAGTACAAAAAGTTATTTACAAAATTACATGCGGATGCAGGAAAAAGAGGTGTGTTTTTGCGTATGGTTTTTTTAAATCAGAATCCCTGAATGGTATATAAAGTTACGGATGTTGAAAAAATAAACAACAGGGACAGCTTTAAGGTTGAAATAACTTTATCCAAAAATAATAAAATAAATACTAGATGGATTGTCTGGGTAGATAAAGAAAAAAGAATTTTTGTTAAAATGCAGAGAATAACCGGATGTATAACAGGCGCAGAAACAAATTTGGTTTATGAAATGTAAATTTAAACAAAACCCATCTTTCCCACCATCAAAAAATTTACTGGTAATTTTAAAAATTTACAAAATTAATTATACTTGACAACAAAAATAACCTCACTATCGTTTGGATATTTTTAAATCTTTAGGATTTAAAAATTACGCCCAAACTTTTACGCTGGGGTGGGAAACTCAGGACAAAAACAAAATGTTAAAAAGTAAAATGTCAAAAAATTTATGGGCTACAACTTTACTGGCAGTATTGGTATGTGTATTTATAGGCATGTCTGTTGCTGGCATGACCTCAGCAGAAATTATCAAAATAAACGGAACTGTTAATGACTTTTACGGACCTGTCGGAGATGCGGAAATTAAGGTCTATGATGCCCAAAGTTATGCTTGTGAAACCAATAATTGTCCAAGTGCAGATGTTCTTTCTCTACAGCCAATAAAAACAAACGCAAACGGAAATTTTCAGATTTTAATCAATGTCTCTTATGAAAAAACATACAACATTACAGTGAAAAAAGAAAAATACGAAAATACCACAAGGCAGATAACTTTGAACAACAATTCCAGGAATTTATCTCTTGAAATTGACATAAGAGGAATTACAAAAGTTGAAGGTGTTGTTGTGGATGCTGAATCCGGAATGATAGTTAAAAATGCAGAAGTAAATATACTTGACAAGGGCTACAGAACGGGTGATAACGGTTACTTTATTTTTCAAAATGTTTCGGCAGAAACCCATACAATAACCATTATACATGACGACTATGAAACACAGAGTTTTGTTTATGACATACCGCAGAAAGAAAAATTCAGAACAATCAAAATTTCAAAGACATGGACAACAAAGGATTATGCTGCACGGATTTATTCAAATTTTCCTTCTATAATTATCGGCTATGAGGAAACAAAAAAATTTAATGTTTATGTACAAAACATCGGAACGAAGGATGCAACCTTTGAAATTCAGCTGCTTGACACACAACAAAATTTTAAATACCGGATTTTGAGTCAGGACAACAACGAAATAAACAAAATTTTTGTGCAGTCAGGAAAAACAGGTAATTTTTATATTGAAGTAAAAACACCTGAAAATATTAACATCGGAGAATATAAATTCAGGGTTAAAGCCGGCTCCGAAAGTCCGGCAGAGTTAACCCTTATTACAAAGGTAACAGCCGGCTCTACGGGAACATACTTTTTTGATGTGTCCTCAATGTATCGCGGAAAAGCAGTCAAAGCGGGAAGCGAGGTAAAATTTGAGATTAATCTCAACAACAACCAAAGTGCAGATACTTTTCGCCTAAATGCAGGCGTTCCGGATAAATGGAAATATTATATTACCAACACGCATGGAGAAGAGATTACAGAGGTTGAAGTTACAAAGGATTATTCATTAAATTTATTATTCAAAGTTAACCCTCCCGCTGATGAAGAAAAAGGAACTTATAAAGTCAATATTTCAATAATGAGTGTAAAAGGCAGGCAGACAAAAACATTAAATTTTGAAGTAAATGTCAGGCAGGAAAAAGAAATCAGTGCGGTTGAAATTTCATCACCGTACTCAACAAAAAGTGCTGTTGTAGGGGAAGCAATAGAATACTCAGTAAGTATAGGAAATGACGGAAGAGTAAAAGACAATTACAATCTGTTTGTTGAAGAACTTCCGGCTGGCTGGACATATAAATTTAAGGAAGGTTCGGGAAATTCCCCACAAGTCCAAAGTGTTGAAGTTGATACCGGGGCAACAAAGAGTGTTGTTTTACAGGTAAATCCGTCTACTGATACAACCATAGGAGAGTATAAATTTAAAATTAATGTTTATGGCAAAGCAAACGCAACATTGAATGCAAGTATTTTAATTCTGGGCTCCAATGAAATGAAATTGCGGATTGATGATTTATGGGTTACGATAGAAGCTGGACAGGAGAAAGAAACGATAATTAAGGTTCAAAATACCGGATTGAGTGAGTTAAGAGATGTTGAACTTGATGTGACAAAGCCAACCGGCTGGGAGATAAGTATAGTTCCCCGGAAAATTGTCTCTCTGCCACCACAAACAACGGGAAAATTTACCTTAAAAATCAGGCCACCTGTTGATGCAGGTCTTAGTGATTATAAAATTATTATAAAAGCAAAATCAGCTGAAGTAGAAACACCTGAAGATCAGATAAGGGTTACTATTTCAAAGTCATCGCAATCATCATGGTTAGGATATGCAATAATCGGGATAGGCATAATTCTTGTAGTTGTAATATTTAAGAAATTCGGAAGAAAATAAAAAATAAAAGATTTACTGACGAAATAAATGAATGTGACTAAAAAAACAGAAGACATTTTTGATAAAATTTCTGTGCTGGTTGAACAGGCAGGAAAAAAGGCTGCAACTACTATCAATCAAGAGATGGTTCTTCTTTACTAAAATATTGGTAAAACAATCAAAGAAGAAATCATAAAATCAGAGAGGGCTGAATATGGAAAAACAAATAGTGCAATCACTGACTACACAACTGGTTCCACGATATAGACATGGGTTTTCTAAAAGAAACCTTTGGAATATGATCCGATTATATGAAAATTATCCAGTTCTCCAATCACTGCTTGGAGAATTTAAGAGATTGCGCTGGACGCACATCATAAGTTTATTGTCTATTAAAGATGAATTAAACGCCAATTCTATGCAACATTATGCCAGAAGGAACAATGGAGCACACATATAAGTATCCTTGATGAAAGAATAAGCAGTATGCTTTATGAGAGAACTGCCATTTCAAAGCTTCCGGAAAAAACCATTGAAATGCAATTAAAAGAATTAAAAGAAGAAGATAAAACAACCACGGAATTAGTTTTCAGAGACTCGTATGTATCCCTTCTTTCCCACCATCAAAAAATGGACGAGTAATTTTAAAAATTTACAAAATTAATTATGCTTAAAAACAAAAATACGCTCACTTCGTTCGTATCTTTTTAAATCTTTGGGATTTAAAAATTACGCCCAAACTTTTACGCTGGGGTTGGAAACTCAGGATGTATTAGATTTTTTAGAACTCGCCGATACTTATGGTGAACGGGATTTGGAAAAATCAATATTGAACACATTAGAAAAATTTATCCCAAGGCAGAAAAGAA
>MNZY01000056.1 GCA_001873845.1 Candidatus Altarchaeum sp. CG2_30_32_3053
TCAAAATATACTGAAGTTATGTCGTATAAAAAGAATTTCGGCTTTGATGTACTGAAGTGATAAAAGTCATCCATTATATTTTCCATGTTTTTATATACTTCATCCATTGCCTCATACACGTAATTATGATGATAATATTTGCTTTCTAGCAAAGAAAAATAAGTGAATGCTGTTGTTTTTATCCATTGTATTGCTGTCATTTTAGATGAAGGTTTTATAAGTCTATTCAATAAAACTGCTGCAATCAGGGGGAAATTCCTTTTGCTCAGATTTTTAGATAGTATATCTGTTATGCTCAACTTTTTCATCGACCGCAAGAAAAACGCTATTTGTCCATAATCCCTTCCTTCCTCAAACATATTCTTGCATTCATCTTCCATAATAATAGCACTTTTTGGATTTTTCAGCACTTTTCTGAGATTTTCCCGCTGCACCTCCGGAAGATTGGTTATATCCAAAAGATATTCGTGCTTAGGGTGCTTTTGGTCTTTACTTCGATAGGATCTCATAATCCACCATTTTTCATATTTTTTTACACCCGTTTCGACCTTGTGTTTACTAACAGTTCGTGTCACAAACATTTTAATACGCAGTTTATAAATTACAAACTATATATTATAAATTAGAAACACTAATAAATAAATAAAAAATTAGAGACTACAAGCCAAAGGCATGATTTAAAAAATCACAAGTAAAAATTGGGCTTTACGATGGGATGTTGGGGTAAGGATAATTGAAAGAGGGGTTACAAGAGCACACGATCCTAATATTAGTATCTACTTGAAATCATCAGAACTGGTTTTGTGTATGTGTATGTTAATGAATATTTCCACACAGCGTTTGTCTGATGGTAAAAAACCCACAAGCAACACAAGCTTACAAAAAATTTCTTTTTTCACTCCAACTTGAGTAAAAATGCACGATTCACGGAATAAGTCCGACATAAAGGTTGGAGTCCTCGCTGGGCCCATAACCCAGAGGTCGTTGGTTCAAATCCAACTTCCCAGCGCGTGCTTTTGAATATGCCCGATTAATTAATAACCCGGAGGTCGTTGGTTCAAATCCAACCCTCGCTATAATAAATTATAAAACAGCCAAAAAATTTAAAATTTCTTTCAAATTGTAAATTATTTTATCTGCACTATTTAAGTCCTGATTTTCATTGATTCCATTTCTGAATCCTATACAAAACATTTTCGCATTTTTTGCAGAAACAATTCCATTTTTTGAATCCTCTATAACAACGCAATTCTCAGGATTTAAATTTAAAATTTTTGCTGAATGCAGATATATTGCAGGAGACGGTTTTCCTTTGCTATTAAGTTCGTCTGCACTTATAACCACATCAAATTTATTCCTTATTTTAAATCTTTTAAGCATCATTTCTATCCATGAATACGGAGATGAAGATACCATCGCAATTTTTAATTTTTTCTCTCTCAAATTATCAACCACATTGAGGAAATTTTGTGTAAGATTACATTTATTTTCATAGACATCCCTTGCTATTTTGTCGTAATGTTTTAGAAATAAATTTTTATCAATCCCTAAATTGTATTGCTCTTTTAACACATTGTATATGTCGCTTGCACTTCGTCCAGTAATATTCGCTTCATCATCATCTGTCCATGCTTTTCTAATTAATGATGCAAACCAGTACCGTTCCAAAACAGGAAAATACCGCTCACTATCTACAACTACACCATCCATGTCAAAGAGTACTGCCTTTATTTTCATTCTAAAACTAAAGTTAGTGTTGTCCATTTAGATAACATAAATTAAATTTAACTAAATTTGTTAATTTGGTTGTGTGCCATATGAAAGTAGGCCACTTATATTTTTGTAAATTATCAATTGAATTTTGAAGATTAAATAAAAATTTCAATAAATAATATTTTTGATTATAAAATTTATAACTTAAAATTTTTTGTTTTAAATTTATATTTGTATTTTAAATTTGTTTATGAAAAATTTAATATAAAAGAGGTGGCTCATTATAGTCATTTTGACATCTTTTGATAATATTGTTTTTG
>MNZY01000002.1 GCA_001873845.1 Candidatus Altarchaeum sp. CG2_30_32_3053
TTAATTAGACTGCTATAATAACCTACCTACAAAGTAGATCGTATTCTTGTGTAATAATCTGTGTATAAGTGGTGGCTACATCAATATAAATCTTATGGAGCTTTTTTAAAAGCTATCGCTGTACTTAGACTAATGAGCCACCTCTTTTATATTAAATTTTTCATAAATAAATTTAAAATACAAGCATAAATTTAATAAATTTAAAACAAAAAATTTTAAAGTTATAAATTTTATAATCAAAAACATTATTTATTGAAATTTTTATTTAATCTTCAAAATTCAATTGATAATTTACAAAAATATAAATGGCCTACTTTTATATGGCACACAACCATCATCATTATCCTTCAACAATCTCTCCGTCTTTGATTTTTATTATTCTTCTTGCTGTATTAGCAATATTTAAATCATGCGTAACTATAATCAAGGTTATTCCGCTTTTATTTAGGTCATTCAAAATTTCTATAATCTGCACTCCGCTTTTTGAGTCCAGATTTCCCGTTGGTTCATCTGCAAGTATAATTTTCGGATTATTTGCCAAGGCCCTTGCTATTGCTACTCTTTGCATCTGTCCTCCTGAAATCTCACTGATTTTATTGTTTTCCTTTCCCTCTAGGCCAACCTGGTTAATTAAATACCTTGCCCTTTCTTCTGCTGCTCTCTTGTTTAAATTTTCAAGTCGCATTGGCATAGCGACATTTTCTAAAATAGTCAGAGAATTTATCAGATTGAATTGCTGAAAAACAAATCCGAATATTTTCCTTCTTAAGGTGGCTTTTTCATTATCACTCATTTTTGAAATTTCCTTCTCACAGATATAGATTTTTCCTTCTGTTGGAGAATCAATTGTGGAAATCAAATTAAGTAACATTGATTTTCCGCATCCGCTTGGTCCTGTGATAGCAATAAACTCTCCTTCATCTATACTTAAATTTATTCCTTTTATTGCTGAAAATTCGTTCTTCTTTCCTTTGTTAAAAATTTTTTGTAAATTTTCTGTTCTTATGACAGGCATTTTATTCGTATTTTAAAGCAACAATAGCATCAACTTTTGCCGCTGCATAAGCAGGATAAACTGAAAAGATCGTGCTTAATCCGAGTGAAAACAAAAGTCCTATGAATATTAAATTTAATGTCATTGCAACAAAAGGTATCATTAAAGACAATACATAAATTCCAAAAAATGATAGGATTATTCCGGTTATTCCTCCGATTAACCCTAGAATAATTGCTTCCTGTAAAAATTGTTTCAATATCATGTTTTTTGTTGCCCCTATTGCCTTCATTATTCCTATTTCTCTCCTCCTTTCCGAAACATTCATAAACATAGTATTGGCGATACCAATTCCTCCGATTAGCGCAGAAATTCCTCCGACAACATAAGCCATAAAACCAATTTGGGAACTCATATCGCTAAATTTTCTTACCAAATCCTTTGATGTCTCTGCCTCAACCCCGAGCGTTGATTTTATGTCCTCGGCAATTTCTTCTGTTCTTTCCACATCGCTAACCCTGACAAATATTACTGTAAGTTTGTCTGTTTTGCTTATCTCCTGTAATGCATCTATTGGAACCATAATATCCCCAGCTCCACTGTTTCCTTCTTCTAATTTTCCGATAACCTCAAAATCCTTGCCGAGAATGTTTATTTTATCCCCTGTATTTGTATTTTTGTAATTTGAATAAGTTGAACCAATTATTGCAACTCTTTCATCTTTATCGCCTTCATCAATCATCCTTCCATCTTTAATTTTAATTTTTTCGCCAACCATCTCACCTACTTTATCCACAGGAACGCCCATCACATAACTTGTCATATCCGGAAGAAGAATCCCATAATATGGAATAACATAATCAACGCCTTCAAAATTTTTCATATCATCAACAAAATTCCTGGATAATTGTCCTCCTGTAGAAGTAAACAGTGATTTTCCTTCGGGAAGTACGGTTATTATTCCAACCATTCCTTCTCCAAAGCTTGAAATCATTTTGTTCATTCCCTCGCTGATACTTACTAGCGATAAAAGCAGTGCAACACCAATTGCAATTCCAAGAATGGTTAATGCATTTCTTGTTTTGTTCCTGAATAAATTTTTTAACGCAATATCAATCATGGTTGTTTTTTTTGTTCATCAGTTATAATTTTTAAAATATTGAATATTTCAGAAATAACTAATATTATCAGGACTTACGCAAAACAGATATAAATTCTTGATTTTTCATGTTCATTTACAAGATAATCTGCGTAAGTCCTAATTATATTAAAAGTGCCCATCATTATCAAAACCAATGCTCCAAACATCGCTGAAATGACTGCTAATATTACCATTATTTTACTTTGCCACAGTACCTTTTCAAATGTTTGTTCTATTCTGTCTTTTATATTTTTCATATTAAGCAAATATAAATTTAAATTTTTAAATAAATTTCTTTTAGGAAAATTTTTATATCATTAATTTTTTACTAAAAAATGCACCAAAAATCTATAAAATTTTTACTTATTCTTTTTTATTCTTCTTTCTCTGGTAAATATAAAACCCGGTTATTCCGATAATGACAACCACAACAACCAAAATTTCTAAAAGATTATTGTTATTTCCCTTACTTTTTGCATTAACATCTGCATTCAGCGAAATTTCCTTCACAATTTCAACTCTTTCGTTATTATTGCCCGTCCATTCAATTGTCAATGTATCTGTATTCTTAACATCTTTTAACTGAAAAATAGCAGTTCTTTTCTTAGTGCTGTCAATCTTGTCAATGTAATAATAACCGTTTCCAAGTTTTAAAATTATTGAATTTGCCGTTCTCGTTCCCAAATTTGCGATTTCAACATTAACTTTGTCATCCTTGATTTCATAATTTGTAATCACCAGCAAAATTTTTCCCTCAACTGAAATTCCGACATATTTACTTATCTGATACTTATTTCCTGAAATTTCATAAACGACCGATAAATTTCCTTTATATGGCTTTGTTTCTGCATCGCTTTTGACATAAATCTGAAAATTCAGGGATTTTTCTTCATCCGGCAAGATTGTTTCATAGAAGATCTCGTTTGTAACTACAAATTGCTCGGGAAGGGTCAGATAAAATTTAACATTGTTTAATTCAGTATTTCCCAAATTTTTTGCAGTAATGGTTAAATTCAATCCGTCTCCGGGAGAAATTTCCTTTTTTTCAATTTCTGTAAGAAAATCAACAAAAACATCGTTTACCTTTAATCCGAAATTTAATGTTTCTGTCTCATACTCGCCTGCTTTATAAATCAGATTCAGCTTTGCATTGCACTCTTTTTTTATCGGAATTACGGTAAACTGCATTCCTTTGCTTTTGTATGCCTCTAAATTTCCAAGATAAATTTTTGAATTTCCAACAACCTGTAGGCAGTCGGAAATCAGTTCAACACATGTATCTCTTAAATTTGTCTTTGGAGTGATTTCTAAATTTAGTTCCTGCTCTTTATTTATAAATAAATTTTTATCTTTGACAGTCAAGACGGTTGTTGGCGGTGCATAGACATTGATTGGGATGTAAAAATTTTCCTTTACGGTTTCGCGCTCAATTCTACCATCACCTGTTTGCTTTTGCTTTTTATAGTTTATAATTACTGTAATTGCGTAAGTTCCAGGCACAATGTTTCCTGCTTTTATTGTTGTCTGAATGCCCTGCTGTGTTCCGGGATTTAATGTTCCGATTTTTATCGTATCTCCAATGTGAAAATTCTGTGATGATGGGATTGAAATTTCAATCTCTTCAGCAGGCAATCCGCCCAAATTAGCAATGATGAAACTTATTGTTCCGCCTGAATCAGGATAAATTTTTGAAATTTGAACTTTTTTAAAGTCAATAGAAATCTGGGACGGACTTGAAGGGCCTGCTGAACCTAAACTTAACGAACTTTGAGCTTGCACATCTATGGCCTGTACATTCAAATTAATATTTGCAATTAAAATACAAAATATCAGGACAAAAATTCCAGTGACGCTAATTCTTTTTATTTTACTATTTTCCATTTTGTTATTTTCAAAATGAAGTTTTGAAAATCTCTGAATACCATTGAGGTGATGTTGTTTTTCCATTTTAATATTTTAATGATTTGCTCTTATACTTAATTTTTATTGATTAAAATAATTTATAACCTTTTCAATTATAGTGAATTTTTCAACTTTCAATTATTTATTTTGAACATTAATATTATATTATGATTTGAAGAATAAATATATGGATAAAAACAATATTATCAAAAGATGTCAAAATGACTATATAATTAGAAAAAAATTTATATAAATTTAAGCCAAGTAAAATGGACACAACAATAAACATAAAAGGATTTGGAGATTTGGGATGTAAAAATATATTTTTGGGAGTGTTATTTTTGAGTTTAATTTTTGGGTTAAGCGGAGGATTACCTTGATAATATTTTTATAAATAAAATCGTAATTAACCAATAAAATAAAATTAATAACAATATTTATAAAATCATGGACACAAAAATTAGGAGAGTACCCACTCTTGTGAAAGTAGGGGCCAAAGGACAGTTGATGATTCCTACAAAGTTAAGAGGGGAGATGCACATTAATGCGGGCAGTGTTTTTGTAATAAGCCATCCAAAGGAGGATTTACTGCTTTTGAAGAAAATCAAAAGTTCAATGCTTCAGGATGATATTTCCACTCTGGAAGAGGTGGAAAAAGCGTGGAAAGAAATAGAAAGAGGAAAGGGCGTGTCAGCTTCTAAGAAGGAATTTCTTGCTGAGCTTGAAAAATGGTAGAAATATAAATTAAGGAGATAATCTGGACACAGAAATTCGAAAGAGAGGTAAAAGCCATAAAGGACAAATCAACAAAGACAAGAGTAGTGAAGCAAATCAAAAAGATTATAGCGAACCCTGATGTTGGAAAACCGTTGGAATATGCTTTGAAGGGTGAGCGAACGGTATATGTGCCTCCTTTCAGAATTATTTATGCCTTTAAAGAATGCAAAATGTATCTTTCTTATGTTTGAGCATAGAGGTAAAGTTTATAGGAAGTGAATTTGTCATTGAATTATGTGATAGAAATGAATTGGTGAAGAAAGAAATGTGAATAAAACGAAAGGTGAAGAAAGAAGATTGAAAAATGTGAAGTTATAAAAGATGAGGAATAAATTTATAGTCAATTTACTAACTTTTGATATTATTTTTGTTTAAAAATTTTTCTCTCCAGCTTTTTGTATAGCTAAATTTTCGTTCTTCAAGCAACTTCAAAAATTCTTCTTGTGAGTGTTCAACAGCATTG
>MNZY01000003.1 GCA_001873845.1 Candidatus Altarchaeum sp. CG2_30_32_3053
AGAAGTAATGAATTAGGAAAGGAAAATATAGATCTAAAAAAAAACATGTAAAAAATAATGAACAAAAATATAGAAAAAAAGCTAACGGTTATTCTTATGATTTATTATTTATACAAATGTTGATATCTATAAAATTAGAGACATCTGCAAGTTTTAGGGCGATAGAAAAAATAATGATGATCGTAGGGTCATATTTAGTTACAATGAATCAAACACCTGCTTATTCAACAATTTTAACATGGGTACAAAAAATAGGATATTATGAACTTACAAAACTAAAAGAAAGAGCAGATGATTGGATTATAATCATAGATGAAAGTATTAAAATAGGACAAGATAAGTTATTGGTCATATTAGGTATCAGAGAAAGCGATATTGATTTTAGTCGCCCACTTACATGTCGGGATTTAACTCCCTTATATGAACGATTGGAAAAAAGTTGGACGAGCGAAATGATAATTAAAGAACTTGTTGGATTAAAAGAAGAAATTGGTAACATACTTTACGCTGTTGGTGATTATGGATCCAATATTAAAAAAGGACTACGATTAGCATCAATTACACACATTTATGATGTTACTCATAAAATTGCCACTATTATAAAAAGCATCTATGAAAAAGACGAAGAATATAAATTGTTTAGAAAAAAGATGGCTCAGATGAGAAAGATATTATACCAATCCGATGTGGCACATATAATTCCACCAAGTCAGAGGCAGAAATCTATATATCAGAACATAGGAAGTATTTCTGATTGGGGAACGAAATCTTTGATGTGTTTGTCGCAGAAAACGACAGAAGAAAAAATAATAATTAAGTTAAAATGGGTTAAAAAATTCAAAAAATTCATTTACGAATTGGATGAGATAAATCAGATTATTTGTAAAATTGAAAAATTATTAAAGCATAACGGTCTTTCAAAAGATACTGCAAAAAAATGCAATCAATTTTTAGATAGATTATCAAGTGAAAAAGGGATTATTTTCAAAGAACGGTTAAAAGATTATTTCACTTATCAACTTGAACTTGTATCTCCGACAAATAACATATTATGTACTTCTGATATTCTTGAATCATCTTTTGGTAAGTATAAGAATTACCTTAGCAATAATCCAATGGCAGGTATAACTAATCTGGCTTTATGTATCTCTGCGTTTACTTCGAATCTTGATGAGGAGGAATTAAAAGAAGCACTCGAAAAGACAACTGTGGAGGATATACAGAAGTGGACAGATAAAAACATTGGAATGACTTTATTGAAAAAACGTAGAGAATTGTTTTCAAGTTAAAAAATGGAAAGAAGAATAATTTAAAATATGGCGTATATTGGACACCCTAGGTGTGGTCATTTAATGGGATTTACATCGGGCTCAACTATCCGCTCGTTACCGCTCGCTTCGGTGCCAACGCACTTGGACAACAGAGGACACACCAAAAAGGAAAAAAATTTAGAAATAATGCTCATAAGTGAGAGACATGAATCATACCTGTTTTTTCATCTTTTCAAAAATCCTCTTGTAAATTTCACCTTCTGCTTTTTCTGTTCTTTTATCGTCAGCCGCATTCAACCTGTACAATCGTTCAACAATCAGTTCAGGCGTGCTTTTTCCTATTTTATTAAATTTCGGCTGCCTGTCAACAATTAAATTTAAATTTTCATCAAGTCCTGTTGCCTCTATTCCGTCAACCCTGACATCCTTGCTGACATACTTTAAAATTTCATCGCTTAAATGCGTAACAATTACTGCAAAATTATCATTTTCAGTTAAAATTTCAAAAATTGCCGAAATCATTTTTGCAGCAGCACCCGGCTCTGTTATTGCTTCAAGTTCATCCATCAGCACGATCTTTTTATTCCCTGAAATCAAAATTTTTGCAATTGCTTTTAGTGTTGATTCAAACGCCCCGGCACTCAATGTTCCCGTGTGTTTGCTTAAAAAATAAATTTCATTAACAACCGGAAATTCACAGTATTCCGCACAGACAGGAATCCCGCTTTGAGCCAGAATCTGAATGTGCAAGATTGTTTTAAGCAGGGTTGTCTTTCCTCCGGAATTTGCCCCGGTAAGCATCGCTATTTTCCTTCTTTCAAGATCACCACCGAGAGAATAACTAACATCAACTGAATTACTTATCAACAAATTTTTTGCACCTTTGAATAATAGAGTATTACTTATTTTCGGCATTACTGCATTATTATCTTTCATAAATTTGACGATCCCCAAAATTTCGTCAAGAGAATAAATATTTTCGCATAAACACTCAATGAACTCAAATTTTATTAACTTTTTTGCTGCCTTTACTTTGTATTCATATTCTGTCTCTAAAATTTCCCTATTTGTTTCGTCTAAAAATTTATTTATCTCATTTTCATCAGTCTGGACAGGATAATCCTTTTCAAAAACAGAAACAATTTTTGCTTTGCTGATATTAAAGTCATTAACAATTTCTGCGATGTGATTTTCAACACTTGCATTAATAATCTGTGAGACCTCTGGGATTTGTGAAATGCTTTGTAAATTTTTCATCAACAGTTCCTTTACATCTATCTTCATGCCTCTTTTTTCAACATCTTTCAGTATTTCGGAATTTATTTTTTCTTTGTGTTGTTCAATAATATATTTGAAATTTTTTATTAACGCCTTTTTCCTGCTAATCTCTTCTGTATTGATTTCGCATTTTTTATTTATATATGCAATTATGTCTGAAATTTCTTTTAATTTTTCTGTGTCAACATTCGTATTTGTCTCAATATTGCAATCCCAAAGCAGGGAATAAATATCATAAATTTTTTTGATTGTTTCTTTATTTGCGGCAAAATTTATAATAAAAAATTCCGGGAGTATTTCTTCAACAGGCGTATCGGAGTTTGCTATAATCAAGTGCTGTTTTTCATCAAAACCTTCATTATTGTTATTGCTAACCATTAAATCACAGTATTTTTTAATCCAAATATATCGCTCGTAGGCCTCATCATCCGGCACAATAACAGTCCGGTTAACAAAGAAATCGCCTGCTTTCTTTAATTCAAAGCTGTTTAAATTTTCCCTTATTTTGTCTATTACTGCATTGTCAATCCTGCTGTATTTTAAAATTTTCTCATGCATCGCCAGTATGTCTTTTGCATCGCCTAATAAATTCAGAGAAAAATTTTCCCGTGCTTTTTTTGTGATTATATACCTTCTGATTATTTCTGATACCTCTTTATGTACTGCCCTTGCATCGGATGTTTTTAGAATAGACATCTTCATCTTATGAATTTTTTTAAAATAAATTTTTATTACTTTTAAGCAGCCATTTCCATAATGGAAAGTATGTAATCTTTTTCCCTTCTGTTTCTTCTTCTCCTTCAAAATCCCAAGTAATTACTAAAAGTTTATTGCATCGCAATTCCTGACTGGCCTTGAGTAGTGCAGTTATTTCTCTTTTTTTGTTTCATATATCTCTGTGTCATAACAGACCTGTATCAGCTCTTTAACTTCTATGCCTTCTTTTAAAATAAAATCAACCTCTCTCTGATAGTAGTCCTTCCAGTAATATATCTTTATTCTTGGGTTTATTGCTCTTCTCCTATAAAGTTCTATCGCCACGGCATTTTCTATAATTTTTCCATATTTCTTGGTGAATTTAAAACCAAGTACATTTGCAAGACCCGTATCTACAATATAGACCCACTTTGGGGATCTTTCGATCTCTTTCTTTTTATAGGAAAATTTGCTGGTTATAATGAACAAGTACGCATCTTCCATGTATGAGATGTAATTTTTTGCAGTATGTGTGCTTTTGAAGTCGCTTATGTTTTTTATCGCAGAAAATGTTGTAGTATTTGACTGCTATAATGACCTGCCTACAAAGTAGATCGTATTCCTGTGTAATAATCTGTGTATAAGTGGTGGCTACATCTATATAAATCTTATGGAGCTTTTTTAAAAGCTACTGCTGTACTTAGACTAATGAGCCACCTCTTTTATATTAAATTTTTCGTAAATAAATTTAAAATACAACCATAAATTTAATAAATTTAAAACAAAAAATTTTAAAGTTATAAATTTTATAATCAAAAATATTATTTATTGAAATTTTTATTTAATCTTCAAAATTCAATTGATAATTTACAAAAATATAAATGGCCTACTTTTATATGGCACACAACCCTTGTCTTGTTATAGTACTTGTCTTGTTATAGTACTCTTGTTATATTACTCAGAAATTTTATCAAACAAATTTAAATAAATTTCCTGTTGTTTTTCTTTATTTTTGTATTCTTCGCTGTCCTTGTTTTTATAAATTTCATCATTTTCATCAACAAAATTTAAGTCCTTTAATGCCTCAATACACTGTGAAAAATTACATGCTTTGCCGTGCCATTCCGCTCTATTTTCCATAAATTTAACGCCCTTCCCTTTAATTGTATTTGCAATAATTGCTTTTGGCTTATTTTGTGTGTGGAGAGTATTGAATGCGTTAATTATCTGCTTAAAGTTGTGTCCGTCAATTTCAATTACATCCCATCCGAACGCCTTAAATTTTTCTCCGATTGGATTTAAAGACATAACATCTTCGGTATTTCCATCTATCTGCAAACGATTTCTGTCAACAATTGCTGTCAGATTATCTAATTTATAATGACCCGCAGACATTGCCGCCTCCCAGATTTGTCCTTCATCACATTCTCCATCACCTAACAAGGTATAAATTTCGTATTGCTGAGTATCTTCTTCTTTTCTGTCAAGTTTTTCAGCAAGTGCCATTCCAACAGCAATAGAAAGTCCCTGTCCCAATGAGCCGGTTGATGCCTCAATTCCCGGAGTTAATAAAGCATTTGGATGCCCCTGCAGATGCTGCTGTTCAGGGTTATTTTCAGGATTATCTGTGTTAAATTTCCCAAATTTCCTTAAAAATTTTAATTCATCAATGCCAAAATACCCGTTTAATGCCAAAGCAGCATACACAGACGGACAGCAATGTCCTTTACTCAGCACAAATCTGTCTCTATACTTCCACTTTGGATTTTTAGAGTCATGCCGTAATTTGTGAAAGTATAATGTTGTTATTATATCTGCTGCTGATAAACTTCCTCCGGGATGCCCGCTTTGTACAATTGTCGTGCTTAATATAACATAAGCTCTTATTTGAGCTGAAATTTTCTTTAAGTTATTAGTATCCTTTAAGTTATTAGTATCCTTTAAGTTATCAGTATCCTTTAAGTTATTAGTATCCTTTAAGTTATCAGTATCCTTTAAGTTATCAGTATCCTTTAAGTTATCAGTATCCTTTAAGTTATCAGTATCCTTTAAGTTATCAGTATCCATTTAAAATTTTTCTTAAATTAATAATTTCTTTTTATTTGAAAAAATAATTTTTAAATAATAATTAACAACATTATTGTATTATATAAATTTATTTAAAATGGAAGAAATTTATGTTTTCGGACACAAAAGTCCGGATACAGACACAATATGCTCTGCAATTGCATATGCAAAAATAAAAAATTGGACACCTGCACGGCTCGGAGAGATAAACGAAGAAACAAAATTTGTGTTAGATCGCTTTGATATCCATGTTCCTGAATTGCTTGGCAATGTAGAGGGAAAAAAGGTGATTCTCGTTGACCATAATGAATTTCAGCAAAGTGCAGACGGAATTGAAAAAGCAGAAATTTTGGAGGTAATTGACCACCACAAAATAAAATTTTCCTGTGATAAACCTGTAAAATTTTTAACAGAACCATCAGGCAGTACTGCAACCATAATCGCAAAATATTTTGAAAGCGATATAGAGAAAATAAAAAGCACAGATGAAAAGAAAAAAATAAATGGGTTGTTACTTTCAGCAGTCCTTTCAGACACAGTTGTTTTTAAATCACCTACGACGACAGAAGAAGACAAAAAGATAGCAAACGATCTAGCAAAGGCGGCAGGAATAAGTGATATTATTAAATTTGGGATTGATATAAAGAAGGCGAATGGCAGCATCAAAGGAAAACCGGTTGAAAGCATAATTATGGCGGACTTTAAGGAATTTGATTTTAATGGCAATAAGGTTGGAATAGGGCAAACCGAGATCGTTGACATTAATGAAATTTACGAAATAAAAGATGAAATTTCAAAATTTATGGAAAATTTAAAAAACGGGAAATATGAAATGACTGTTTTTGTGGCAACGGATATAATTAAAGAAGGAAGTGAATTATTCTTTGCAGGAGATAAAAGTAAAATTGAAAAGGCATTTAATGCCAAATTTGAGGGAAATTTTGTTTATATTCCCGGATTAATGTCAAGGAAAAAACAGGTTGTGCCAAATTTACAGCGGGTATTTTAAGCAAACAAATGAAGATGTATTAAAATTTAATATTGAAGAGGCGAATAAAGGGATGATTCAGCAGCAACGCATAATTTTTTTAAAAAATCAGTAACTATAGTAATTATCCACGAAATTGGGACACGTCGTTACAATAAACAGCATTAGTAGCCGACCACTTGTAACTTGTAAACAATCGCAAATGCACTATTGAAGCAAATTACCACTCTTATTTATTAAATTTGTGTACTATAACAAGCATAATTTTTCTTTATAATCAACAACAATAATAGAATATTTTGCTACAATGTGAGAATCCTATAGGACTTTCCATACTGAACTGACATATTTCTTAACTTTTCATGTAATGCTTTTTCTGTATGCTTGTGTTTTTCTTAATTTATTTTGTCTTAGTATTAATTAATTTATACAAAGACATAAATCTAATAAATCCATAAACAATTCAACCTTTTTGTAAAAATGAGACCAAAAGTAATCAAAATTGAAGATATTGTA
>MNZY01000254.1 GCA_001873845.1 Candidatus Altarchaeum sp. CG2_30_32_3053
TTTAAAAATAATTTAAAAAAATTTCCAAAAAAAGCAACGAATTTAATAAATGTGTTAATGTTATTGAAAATGTTATTGAAAATGTGCTTAAAATATCAAAATTTGTTAATGAAAACATTTCATTCGGAACTACTGATAAATATAAAAACTATCTTAAATGCTCCCGAATAAATTTCGCCTAAAGGAATAAGGGTATCCGAAGTTACCCGATAGGGCAATTTCACGGAGTGCAAGGGCGATAGCCCGCCGCGGATACCCTTTGTTAGACGAGGGCGATAGCGCCCCGAACGGAGCGTAGCGAAGTGAGAGTTTATTCGGGGAGCACTACTATATCTATTACAATTTTAAATCCCCGATATTAAATTTCTCTCATATATATTATTCAAAAACTTTTTTTCTTTAACTATTATTCTTTTTTCGACATCAACCCATATATGCATTCTACGATTAATAGTTTCCACTTCTACTTTGAAACATTCTCTCTCATTAACTGTTTCTCTCTCAATTACTTTAATTTTTTTATACACACCATCCTCCTTATAATTAAAATCGTCTGTCAGTGTCAACATCCAACTCGCAAACATTTTTGAAGTATCCATCGCTTCTAATTCTGCTTTTTTACCCAAAAAGATCTGATTAGAAAAATTTACTCTTTTCAAATTTCCAGTGTTTTTATCGTAATAGTATACTTCCTCATAATCAAGCGAATAATCAGATGGTTTTATAATAGTAATATCTACTTTAAGGTTAATGACATAACAATCATTGCTATTGATTCTTTTTATTTCCTTTACAGAGTATATTTCTTTTCCTTGACTTACTATGTCACCATCACTTGTATATCCTTTAACTTCGTATTCAAATTTTTGCCCGATTTTAAAAGGAACTTCAACATTTTTTTCTATCTGCTTTATGGATATTTTTTCAGTATCTGCTTTCTTCGGGACATCTTCCACTAAGCAACCACTAATTCCAATAAGTGTAGTTAACATAACCACTGTAATCAAGGTTATTTTTACTCCCCTTTCCATAGTAACAATAGTAAATTAAATATAGTTAAGGAAGGAGTAGCGCATAATTTGCTATTCGCTTCCTACTCCATCTAACTAACAATTATAGTGCCAGTCAAATACTTCCTCTGGCCAATAGTCGTGTATAAATCCATACCAATTGGATTCTGGGTTTGCTTCTGGACCCTCACTATGTGCCTTTTTTGTATCTTCGTACCAATTCACCTGATACCTGTATCCGTAGCTAATCCCTTTAGTATAATCTGCATCCGCATAATCTCCTAATTGACCTGCTGCATATCCTGCAGTTCTATGGTATCCCTTGTTGTAAATTTCAGTCTCAAGTGCTGATTGATTAGCAAAGTTCTTTTCATGCCATCCAAGGTTTGGATCTTTGTTTGTACACCCCCATAGACATGCAACACTTCCTTCAACTTTACATGATGGATTGTCATCATGCCAGATACAGGTGCTTGAACTCAAACCCAAATCTCCATAGTTTGGTATTCCCCAATTGTAGCCTCCATACCATGTCCAGCAAGAATAACTATTTGTATATCCTAATACAACAGAACCGCGGTTTCCCCAATTTATCCTCTTAAGTTTCCCTTTAATTGCCTTTTTCATCTCGTTCTTTGAAAGACTGCAAAATTTTCTTACCTTTCGGATTTCTTGCTTATTTAATCCTTCTGCCGCTATCTTTTCATCCGTCATATCACATTTACCTTTTAGGTCATCCACCATCGCATCAGTCATTACATCTAATTCTTCGTTTTCTACTTCTTCATCCGTTGGACTTCCACCAACACCGACAGCCCCCAACAAAATAAAAAATAAAAACAGAGTTGCTGTCTCCCATAATATGTTTCTTTTTGTTTTTGTCATTTTTGGTTTTTAATGATATTAGATTTATATATAAATCAGTAGTTCCGAACACATTTATCCTGTAATAAAATAAATGATTGCATTAATAATTTATAATGATTTAAAATATATTAAAAATTATTTGGAATTATATGCATTAAAAGTGTTAATTTAAATAAATTTCCACGAAAAGCAACGAATTTAATAAACAATTGTGTTAATGTTATTGAAAATGTTATTGAAAAACAATAATCAATATAAAAATACATTACTGCTGAAAAGTTAAAACGGTTATTGTCACTGCCAAACATAAGCTTAAAATATCAAAATTTGTTAATGAAAACATTTCATTCGGAACTACTGATATTTATAAAAATATTAGGTAATTATTCAGAGGGTATTTTTAAAACGAAATTTTAAAATACTGAAACCTTTGGTTTCAATCTTTAAAAAATCTACAAGATTTTCAATCTTATTTTAAATTTTGTTAGAAATTTTAAATCTCCGAACGAAGTGAGCGTATTTTCAATTCGCAGAGTTTTGAAAATATCCGAGCAACAATGAGCGTATTTTTTGGGATGGCTGCATAGTTACTATATTTAAGATATTAGTAAAAAAAACAAATACATGATTATCCCAATTTTAGTGAGTTAGCACCGAAAATTATATTTCTTCTATATTTTAATCCAATTGAAAATTATATTTCCCACATTTATTTTATGCCCTATTAGCACGAAAATTAAGCACTAAAAAAACAGATATTTTTTCTAATTTTTTTATATTTACCCTTTACCGCACGCTGTTTTTCTGAAAATTTATTTGCTGAAAATTTTAAAAATTCCAAGTTAACAAAATAATACGATTACTCTATCTTGTTTTTAAATATTTTTACTTTACTAATAGTTAACTTGGACTTTTTGAGGTTAAACTCACAGCATTGACCTTCATTTTCGTTATTTTTTTCGTGCTAATGTGAAATAAAATGCATTAACCGGTGACTGGTTTGATATTTTTTAAGAACA
>MNZY01000120.1 GCA_001873845.1 Candidatus Altarchaeum sp. CG2_30_32_3053
GCAAGCAGTAAGGAAATTTCAGAAGGAATAAATGACTCTGCCTTGCAAATGCTCAATTCAGGAATTTCAACCTTTGCTGATTTCAGAGAATTTGGAATAAAGGGGGTTAAACAGTTAAGAAAGGCAGTTAAAGACATCCCGATAAAAACAAAAATTTTGGCGAGAGATATAGAAGTTGAAGATTTGGCTTATGCCGATGGTCTTGGATTAAATTTATACCACTTGAAAAATTTTGAAGATTCAGAAGAAATCATAAAAGAGGTTAAAAAAAGGGGCAAAATATTTGCCGTTCATGCGGGTGAAACAAAAGGAAAAGGTGAAATCAGTGAAGCATTAAATTTAAAAATTTTGCCGGACATAATTGTCCATTTTTTAAATCCTGTTGAAGAAGAAATTAAAGCGGTAAAAAGGAACAAAATAACTGTTGTTTTATGTCCGAGAAGTAATGCTTTGCTCAAATGCGGAATCCCTGATTTAAAGGAAATAATAAAAGCTGAAATTAATGTTTGCCTTGGCACAGATAATGTCATGTTAAACACTCCTGACTTATGGAAGGAGATGGAATTTACTTATAAAATTTCATCCCTTCAAAATTTTGTTGAGCCAAAAGAAATTTTAAAAACCGTAACTATAAATCCCGCAAATGCATTTAATCTAAACTCTGGAATTATAGATAAAGGAAGGGATGCAGACATAATTTTCATCAATAAAAATACATTAAATTTAAGGCACAGCAAGGACCTGATAACAAGCATAGTAAACAGATGTTCGGGCAGTGATGCCAACAAGGCTATGATTGGCGGAAAATTTGTGAAAAATTTGGTGCTGATCCGCTAAAATTGGGATAATTATATGTTTGTTTTGTAACTATTTAGCCATCCCAAAAAATACGCTCACTATCGTTCGGATATTTCAAAAACTTCGTTTTTGAAATTACTGGTAAAATTTTGATTTTTACGATCACTTCGTTCGTGTCTTTTTGAAATCTTTATGATTTCAAAAATCGTGTCTTTTGAAATTTCATAAATTTTAAAACCGTATTTTTTTGAAATTTTACGATAACTTCGTTCGTGTCTTTTTGAAATCTTTATGATTTCAAAAATCGTGTATTTTCAAACAAGTTTAAAAATCATAGGTAAATTTTACGCTCACTTTGTTCGGAGATTTTGAAATCCTTTTGGATTTTAAAATACCATCTGAATAGTTGCTGTTTTTTTACTAATACCTATCTTTCAAAGTTATTGAAAAATGAGTATTGCCGACTCTGTTTTTTCTTGCCACCAACATTAATTAATTAACATTAATTAATTAGTGTCCATCCATAAAGTATAAAATTTTTAAAAAATTTTAACTTTTTCAAGGTAAATTATTATGTTTTTGACAATTTAAAAATCTTACAGATTTTTAAAGATTGAAAATCTTACAGATTTTCAGTAAAATTACGGGATTATGGATGAACACTAATTAAACTTCAAAGTTATTAAATGTTTACATTTTTTAAAACTTCTCCAAGGTTAAGCGTAGAAAATA
>MNZY01000197.1 GCA_001873845.1 Candidatus Altarchaeum sp. CG2_30_32_3053
TGTTCATTTACAAAATAATCTAAGTAAGTCCTATAACTTATAAAAATATTAGTAAAAAAAACAAATATATAATTATCCCAATTTTAGTGGGCCAGCACCCAACATTTTATCTGCATTTTCAATCGGAGCTGTTATAGGAATTGCTTGTGGAATCGGGTGGCTTTATGTTTCAAGAAGGGCAACAAAAATACCTTGTGCTTACAGGATAGATATTGCCATAATTCTGGTGCTGTATGGACTTGTTGAATCAGTTGGCGGAAGTGGAGCCATCAGCGTGTTATGTTTTGGCATTATTCTTGGAAATGGATACGCGATAGCTGAAATAATGAAGACAAAAGAAAAAATAGAAATTAGCCCTGCAACAATTGCCTTTCATGGAGAGGTCTCTTTTTTTATAAGGACTTTCTTTTTCGTTTTTCTTGGCATGTTAGTTACAATAAGCAATGTTGAAATACTCATCGTTGGAATTATTTTAGGGGCATTATTGCTCATTGCAAGAATTGCTCCAACACATATTAGTTCAATTAAAACAGATCTTACAAAAGAAGAAAAGAAATTTATATTGACAATGGCACCACGAGGGCTTGCCGCCGCAGTTCTCGCACAATTACCAATTTTTTACGGAATTGCAAATGCAAAGATGTTTTCAGATTTGGTTTTTGTTATAATTATAGTAAGTATTCTGATAATGATTATAGGTGTTAAGGCATCTTTCAAACATGATAATAAAGAAAATATACAAAATATACAAAACAAACAAAATTTAATCACAAAAATTTAAAATTTAAACAAATACCTCTAATATAACAACATGGAAACGAAGGAAATGAATGACTATGCGGAAAAAATTAAAAGCAACTTATGGATAGAAAACAGAGATATTCATCAGATTTTACTGCTTGAAGATGTGGAAGAATGCAGGAAAAATTTGATTTCCCACACAATAAATGCCGAACTTGCGATGAAGGAAAGCGATATTCCTTTAATTTTAAGGTCGGTGTGCGTTCACGGTTTTGATGTCCTAAAAAATTTACTGTCAAAAAGGCATGAAAAAATGCTCGGCTTTTCAACGCTTGAACTCATGAGAAAGTCCGCAAATTTTGATGAATCAGTAAGCGATTGTTTTTATGCGGAAATTTATCATTTATTTCTCGCGATGAAAGGAAATCCCAAAATTTATCCGTCTTTTTTTATGATGGTAAAAGAATACAAATTCAGCGAAGAAAATCCAGGCATTGACAGGTCAAATTTCCTTGATGCCGTGTATAACAACATAGAAAAATTTCTCAACAAATACCCTTCAGGTCTTGATTTTGAGGTAATAAATAAAAGAAGAAATAATAAAGAGAAAATTTTAAATTTATTCGGTGCCGGAGAGGATGATTGGAATGATTACAGGTGGCATCTCAGACATCTTTTCAAAAGTATGAATGATATTGAAAATCTGAAAAAAATCATGGCTTTAACTGATGAGGAAATAAATGCAATAGAAATTGCAATAAAAAATAAAATTCCGTTCTGCATAACTCCTTATTATCTGCATTTGATGGACTTTGACAATGCAGACAGAAAATACGATCATCAGATAAGGGCGCAGGTAATACCAACAGTTCATTATGTTGAGAACATGCTCAGGCACACAATGGACAGAGAATACAAGAAGGATTTTATGAAAGAACGCGACACCACTCCGCAAAAAGGTATAACTCGCAGGTATGTGATGATAAGCATAATCAAGCCCATTCAGACCTGCCCGCAGATATGTGTTTATTGTCAGAGAAACTGGCAGATAATGAATCCTGATGAAGATGCGTTCTTAACAAAGAACGAACTTGAAAAAGCAATTGACTGGTTTTCAGAGCATAATTCCGTGAGAGAGGTTTTAATAACTGGAGGGGATCCTTTTATGATGGGGGACGATGCAATTGAGCATCTAATCAAAAGATTCTCTGAAATGGAGCATATTATTGGAATAAGAATTGGCTCAAGAATACCTATCACATTGCCCCAGAGAATAACTGAAAAATTTGCCGAAATGCTTGGAAGTTATGTTAAAACAGGAAAGAAGTATGTCGCCATATCAACACATATAGAACATCCTTATGAAGTTACGCCTGAAACAGGTGAAGCGATTAGAAAAATAATAAAGCAGGGGATTACTGTATATAACCAGCAGGTTTATACAAAAGAAACCGCAAGAAGGTTTGAGACGGTTAAATTAAGAATGGAATTGAAAAAGGTGGGAATAGATCCGTACTATTCTTTTTATCCGCAGGGTAAATATGAAACCAAAAATTTTCTTTTGCCGGTTGCCAGGATAATGCAGGAGAGGAAAGAGGAAGCAAGGTTGCTTCCGGGTGTGTTTAGGACAGACGAATTTGTTTTTAATGTACCAAAACTCGGGAAAAACCATCTCCGGGCGTATCAGGACAATGAAATAATAGGGATAAAGGAGAACGGAGCAAGGGTTTATCTGTTCTATCCGTGGGAAAAGAATATCGTGATGGTTGAACCATACATTTATGTAGATCAACCTATAATTGAATTCCTTGACGATATGGTCAGAAGGGGAGAGAGACATGAGAATTATGAAAGTATATGGTATTATTATTGATTTATACTCAATAACGGAAAAAGATGCACTTTTTATAGTACATTTTCAAAATCATAAAAATTTAAAATATATAAAAGTAGCGAAACAAAAAGAGCGTACTTTAAATTATAGCGACCAATTTCATATAACGTTTCCAGCATAAAAGAAGTTTTTGCGAAGTAAAAATTTGGGCGAGTGCCGTAAGACACGAACCTTTTATGCTGTGTTATACGCTGTTTCGCCATCTTTATCACTCTTCGTTTCTTCAAATTCAAACAGCTTCGGAGCGTTGAAAGATAGAGAGAATTCTTTAATTCGTCTTTCTGCCAATTTTACATATGCCTCATTTATGTCATACCCAACATAATGACGTTTCGTTTTTATTGCTGCAATCGCCGCCTGTCCACTTCCTAAAAATGGGTCTAAAATAACCTCCCCTTCAAAAGTGTAAAGTTGGATCAATCGATAAGGTAATTCTACAGGAAACGGGGCTGGATGTCCCACTTTCGTTGCTGGCTCTGCGGCAAATGTCCATACGCTTTTTGTAAATTCAAGGAACTCCTCCTTAGAAATTGTACTCTTTCTTTTCAGATTTTCCCTTGAGAACATGCCTTTAGAAAAAACTAAAATATATTCATGAATATCTCTCAATGTTGGGTTTTTTGCGGAAAGCCAACTGCCCCACGCAGTAGATGGACTGCCACTCGAAGCTTTATTCCAGATGATTTCACCCCTCATTAAAAATTCTAAGCCGAGCATATCCTCAACAATAAAAGCGTGAAGCGGAATGTATGGTTTTCTTCCCAGATTCGCAATATTTATACATGCTCTCCCGCCGGGAACAAGAACCCGCTTAACTTCTCCCCATACTCGCTTCAAGAATTCTCGATACTCATCAAGGGTAAGGTCTTTATCGTATTCCTTGCCAACATTGTAAGGAGGTGAGGTTACCATCAGATGAACGCTGTTATCAGGTAATCCTTTCATTTGTTCACTCGATTCGCAAAATACCTGGTCTAGAAGTTTTGTTGGGATTGTATTCTCTATATACTCAGATATATGCTCTTTAGGCAAACTTTCGTATAATCTGCTGGAATAAAATTTAGTTGAGTCGTGATTAATCCTTCCCGGTGAACCGAAAGCGCTTGTTTTGGTTCCATTCTTTCTGTTATTAGCTCCCATAATCAATCCCCCTTCCATAAGTCAACCCATCTTTTAAAAGAGTTGAATTCTATTTTTGTTCTTTGCCAATTTATGACGATTCTTTTGGATTCCTTATCGGCAACTAAATTTGATAATGCTTCTTTAGTAATTTCAACGCCCCTTGGATTTGTTCCAGGCTTGGGGAGTTTGATATAGTTTTTCCTGCCCATTCTATCGAATAGCCTTGTCTGGGCTTCCAATGGGAGGTAATAAAATCCCCCGATGTCGTCCCAGTTGATTTGAACAAGCAAAATATCACAATGAGGGGAATAATTGTCTCGAAACTCTTTCGCTTTTTGAGCATCAACAGTCCATATAAGTTTAACTCCACCGAAGCTCTTGCCAGTAATCGTCTTAATGGATATTGGCTTTCCGAACAATCTGGCATCAATTTCTGGCTCAGTGATAGGAATTTCAGTTTCTACATTTGCTTCACCAAATTTATAAATAAGCAAAGCCACGATTATCCTTTCTCGAACTGAGCCGACTTCCATTCCAGTTTTACCTGCCCTTGAACTTTCCAATTCTGCAAGCTGAAACAAATAAGGTAAACGTCTTTTGATTTTTTCTACAAGCTTTTCATCCTCGAAGATTTCTATCAACCGTTTTGACATTCTTTATTCCTCCGTTTTTCTAAGCGAAATTGCGTATAACTCGTTCATATCAGAACTCAGTTCGTATATCATTTCAGTTTGGTAGTATATCATAACAATTTCTATTATTCCATCACCTTTTTCAATAGTAATCATTTTATGTCACCTGACATCACAGTACATCCTCTCCATAAGTTTTAGGGGGCCCCGAGGTAGGCTCTTTATTAACAATGGGCGAGATGTACGGTCTTACCCATTGGCACCGCACGTGATTTCTTAGTGCATTATAAATTAAAATATAAATAATTAAATTTTGGATATTCAGTAGTTCCGAATACATTTATCCTATAATAAAATAAATGATTGCATTAATATAGTCATTTTACTGACTTATTGCAGTAAAATAAATATGCTCGTAAATTTGATAACTATGCAAAAAGTTAGCAGATTTACTATAATTCTTCATAACTAACATGTTTATTTACAGTTATCTTTTTATTATTGGTCATTTTTAATTATAAATTATAAAAAGTATTAATAATTATAGGTATAAAAAGATAAGTTTTTAACTATAATTTATAATGATTTAAAATATATTAAAAATTATAGTCGGTTTGCTAATTTTTTACACCATTCAAGCAACTTAATAAATACTAAATTGAGTGTAAAATGTAGATAAATTCACTATATTTGGAATTATATGCATTAAAAGTGTTAATTTAAATAAATTTCCACGAAAAGCAACGAATTTAATAAACAATTGTGTTAATGTTATTGAAAATGTTATTGAAAATGTGCTTAAAATATCAAAATTTGTTAATGAAAACATTTCATTCGGAACTACTGATAT